>CAIWNO010000186.1 GCA_903914045.1 uncultured bacterium
AGCAGAAACTCCAATTGATTTGGGGTTTTTTTGTTTTAAATCACACTGCAATATTTACAATATTCTTCAAAATTGCTTGAAAAACCTATGAAATTGTCAGATACGACAATAATTTAGGATAAATAAAGCGTAAATTGACATATCTAAATCCTAAAAAGTGGTGAGACAGGTGGTGATGCCATTGCGTTAAAAGAACAGCCATACTGGTGACGGCTAATGTGATCAAATTATTGCTTCTATCTTCACAACAGCAATAAACCCAGTATTTAACTGGGCTTATTGCACTTAAAGATAACTTTTTACGACTAGTGAGCATGGCTGATAACATACTCAAAAGTGCTTTAGTGGACTGTACTGGGCTCGAACCAGTGACCTTCTCCGTGTCATGGAGACGCGCTAGCCAACTGCGCCAACAGTCCGTGAACCAAACAGTATACGCAATTTTAAATTACATTTTTGCCGTGGCGAAGTCTTGCAAACAGCGATCAATTCGGCGCAACGTGCTGGGCTTTCCAAGAATTGCAAGCGTGTCAAATATGGGCGGACTCACTGTGGAACCAGTCACGCCAACACGTAAAGGTTGCGCGATTTGACCAATTTGTTCCGCCAAGCCCGCGGTTGTCGCCCACTGGCGAATTGATTCCTCAATGCCCGCGGGCGTCCATGTTGCAACCGCTTCAAGAACGCCGCGCAATTCCTTTAGGCGATCAAGTCCGCTTGGCGTTCCAGAGAGCAGCGCCTTCTCAACTTGCTTGGATTTTTCCCAGGTTAATTCTTCGTCGCCTAAAGCCAGCCAACGATTGCCGCGGAACAACTCATCCAATGTCTTGCTGCGCTCATGGCTTGCCGCCACCAGCAAATCAAATTGCGCGGTGGTGATTTTTTTCATGAACTCCGGATGAAAGCGTTCGCCGTGGGCTTTCACCAGCGCGCCAAACGATTCGCGCGACAACTTTTGAATGGCGTCCAAATTGAACGACAACAATTTCACGCGGTCAAACTTGGCGGCGGTTTTTTGAACGCGGTCCAATGCGAAGTTGGCGCACAGATACGGGTTGTCAAATTTCTCCAAGTCGTTGCCGGGGCCCCAGCCATTCAGGGCCAAAAAATTGCACATAACGTGCGGCAAATAGCCGGATCTGCGGAAATCATCCACATTGATTTCGGGCAACTCAATGTTCAATGCGGCGGCCATGGCGGTTGCCTCCACAAAATCAAGTTGGGAATTTTTGTCGCCAAGCCACGCCGTGAACCGCGCGGCGTCAACGGTGTTGGCCGGGGGAGCGGTCAATTTTTTATCCTGCGCGGTTTTGCGCAGCAACTTGTCCTTGTCGCGCTTGCTCATTTTGCTTCCATCGGGATTGAAGATCAACGGCAAATGTCCGTAGGTTGGACGGCGAAATCCAAGCGCGTCTTGCAAGACAATGTGCTTGGCGGTGTTGTTAAAATGCTCTTGCGCGCGCAACACCGTGGTCACGCCCATCAATTCATCGTCCACCACAACCGCAAAGTGATACGTTGGAAATCCGTCGGCTTTGCGAATGACAAAGTCGTCCACCTCGCCCGCGGGCAATGTTGCATCACCTAAAATTTCATCATGAATGGTGATCGGTCCCGGCGGAGTTTTAAAGCGAATCACCGCGGGTTTGCCCTCATTGCGCCACGCTTGGACTTGCGCGCTTGAAATAGCGTCGGCGCGGCTTCGGTCGTAGCGATAAGCCTGGTTGCGCGACTTGCATTCCTTGCGCGCCGCGTCAAGTTCCGCCGCCGTGTCGAAGGCGTAATAGGCTTTTCCTTGCTGGACAAGTTGCTCTAAAAACTTGTTGTAAATTTCAAGGCGCTCGCTTTGAAAGTAGGAACCAAATTCGCCGCCGCCGCAGCCTTCAAATTCTGGTCCTTCGTTCCAATCAATGCCAAGCCACTTCAAATCTTTCAGAAAGCCAACGCTGGCCGCGTCGCTGGAGCGCTTCTGATCGGTGTCCTCGATGCGAAGAATAAATTTTCCGCCGCGACCTTGCGCATAGGCCCAATTAAAGAGCGCGGTGCGCGCGCCACCCACATGAAGGTGCCCGCTAGGACTGGGCGCGAAACGAGTTCGAAGCGATGGCGTTTGAATCATGTGCAAATCCTAACCAACTATGCGAAAAAAATATGCACTCCTCCTTATTCAAAGGTGTGACGCAAATTGCATTTCAGCCTTGCAAAGTACGAAATGCAACTTGCCGTCCGCTTGTTTACACGCCACTATGCACGCGTGAAACTTGGCATTCTTTCAGACAGCCACGGACGACACGAACGAACCCACAAAGCCGTGCAATTGCTGCTGGCCAACGGCGCAAGCGAACTTGCCCACTGCGGCGACATTGAAACTGAGCAGGTCATTGATCAACTTGCGGGAATCACGGCGCATGTGGTGTTTGGCAATTGCGATCCAGATTGGCGTGTTCTTAGCCGCTATGCCCTTGGATTAGGCGTGCTGGTGCAACATCCCCTGGCGCGCTTTGAATGTGGCGGCCGCGCTTTTGCAATGACGCATGGACATGATTCGGATTGCGTCGCGGCGGCGCTGAAAGAGGGCGTGGATTATTTGCTGCATGGACACACGCACGTTTGCCGCGATGAGCGCCACGGCGCCACGAGAATTATTAATCCTGGGGCGCTGCAACGCGCAAGTGAATTCACAGTTGCGCTGCTGGACACCGACAGCGATGAATTGCAATTCTTGGTGGTGGCATGAGGACATTGCGCGCGCATGGTTGCGTGCGTAGGATTTTGTGGATCACCGATTATCACGGCGAACACAATCAAAAGTGAACTGCTTTGGCTTGACCGTACATCTCTTTCAAATTCATTTCAATCGAAGGCGCATCATTTGACGAACTCCATATTCATGCCGCTTCTTCTGGTTCAAGCCGCCGCGTCGCTGTATCTCATGGGCCTGATCTGGCTGATTCAAATTGTGCACTACCCACTCATGAGCCAAGTGAGCCGCGAGAACTTTGCGCAGTACGAACAACTGCACTCGCGTTGGATCACGCCCATTGTGGCTATTCCAATGTTGATCGAGCTCGCGTGTTGCATTCTGCTAGTGGTGAATCGTCCGCCGGCTATTCCTGCCTGGCTCACGTGGTGCGGGCTGGCTTTGGTGGTGGTGATTTGGTTCAGTACGTTTTTGCTGCAAGTGCCCTGCCATACGCGTCTTTCGCAGGGATTTGATGCGCAAATCCATGCGCAACTGGTGTCTACCAATTGGATTCGAACGCTAGCGTGGAGTGCGCGCGCCGTGGTCGCCATGGGCATGATTTATTTGTTTTGGAAATTCACCGCCCAAGTGATTGAGTGATTTCACCTGCGGAGTTAGCCTGTCTCCATGCAGATCTCTTCCAAAAGAAGTGAAAACGAATTGGCAATGCCAAATCTGAATCTTCCTCCGGGCACTCTGATCATTGATCCAGAATCACCAAACCCGGTCCTGACAGTGTTTGGTTACTCGCCTGAAAGTTTTGAGGAACGAACACTGCAGCACCCCGATGAGGTGAAAGAGTTCATGCAGAAGTGGCCGCTGATCTGGCTGAATGTGGATGGCCTTGGCGACGAGGCGACGCTGCGATCCATCGCGCATATTTTTAATATTCATCCGCTTGCGCTTGAAGATATTGCCGACACGTCGCAGCGCGCCAAGGTTGAGCAATATGACGGCCACGCAACATTTATTGTTGTGCCCATGCCGCACCCTGTTGAACATCAACATGAATTCACCACCGAGCAATTGTGTTTGTATCTAGGCGAACGCTGCGTGGTTAGCTTTCAAGAGACCGCGCCCGGCGATTGCCTGGAGGTGATTCGCAATAGAATCCGCCAGAAAAAGGGCCGTGTGCGCGTTAGCAATGCCGCGTATTTGGCGTACGCCTTGGTGGACACGGTCATTGACGCCTTCTTTCCAATTGTCAGCACCATGGGTGATTCGCTTGATGAGCTCGAGGCGCGCATTATGGAGGAATCCAAGAATTCACAAATCTTTGACATACGCGCGGTGAAAGTAAATTTAATGCGTGTGCGCCGCGCCGTGTGGCCCATGCGTGACGCCGTTTTGAATATGACCACCATGGAGCAAGTGTGGGGAGCAGACCTGCGACCATACTTGCGTGACGCCTCCGACCACATCTCGCGCTTGATGGACTTGATTGAGACCGACCGCATGATGGCCAGTGACTTGATGGAGTTGTATCTCAACTCCGCTAGCAATCGATTGGGCGAGGTCAATAAATTTCTCACAGTGGTCGCAACTATTTTTATTCCTGTTGGCGCCATAGCCAGTATTTACGGAATGAACTTCGACATGGAAAAGAGCGCTTGGAACATGCCCGAATTGAAATGGACTTACGGTTACCCCTTCGCTTTGGGATTGATGACATCTGTTGCGGCAATCTTTCTGTTTATTTTTTGGCGCCGCGGGTGGCTCGGCAACCAGTTTGACGGCCATAAGAGAAAACGCAAATAACACGCTGTTTCCATGTCTATTTGGTGCCGTCGTGGGTTGAAATACGCGCCTAGGATCCAAGACGCATTGCAACAAACCACTGCATTTCATTTCATCCTTTACTCATCAACACCAACACCACACGAATACCAATGACAACAGCCACACCCACCGCTCCCGCCACAGATTTGCCCCGCACACTTTCCGCGTTGATGAAGTCTGGCTGGCGCAGCCGCAGCGTGAAAGAAGAGTTGCGCGAGAACATGACGCGCATGTTGGCGGCCAAAGAAAATCTTTTCCCAGGCATTGTGGGCTATGAAGACACCGTTCTTCCAGAAATTGTCAACGCAATGATTGCTGGCCACGACATGTTGTTCCTTGGCGAGAAGGGTCAGGGCAAGAGCCGGCTCATGCGCTCGCTGATTCGATTTCTTGACGCGCAACTTCCTTACATGGATATTCCAGGTTGCCCTGTTCACGAAGATCCCACCAAGCCCATCACGCACATGGGCCGCGCCATGTTGGCCAACACGCCAGCCGACAAGATTCCAATCGCATGGTGGAAACGCGAGGACCGCTACGCGGAGCGCTTGGCTCCAGGCACAAAGTTCGCCGACGTGGTGGGCGAAATTGATCCCGCCAAGATGGCTTTTGGCGCTGGCATGGGCAGTGAAGATGCGCTTCATTTTGGCTTAATTCCGCGCACGCATCGTGGAATTTTTGCCATGAATGAATTGCCCGACTTGGATGAGTTGGTGCAAGTTGGCCTGTTCAATGTGCTTGAAGAACGCGATGTGCAAATTCGCGGATACCCCATTCGCTTTGATCTGGATGTGCTTGTGTTGTTCAGCGCCAATCCAAGCACCTACAACCGCTCAGGAAAAGTAATTCCGCAATTGAAGGACAGAATTGGAAGCGTCATTCAGACGCACTACCCGCGCGAGCGCGCGCTTGGAATTCAAATCACGCGCCAAGAGGCGGCCATTGATTTAGGCGGCGCGCATCCAGTTGTGGTTCCGCCATTCATGGACGAAATCATTGAGCAGATTTCCATTCAAGCCAGAGCCAGTCGATTTATTGACGCCTCTAGTGGAGTGAGCGCGCGATTCTCTTCAAGCAATTGGCGCACCATGGTGGCCAACGCGCGTCGGCGCGCCATTCAACTTGGTGAAACGCCCGCCGTTCCGCGCATCAGCGACCTTGCGCATTTGTACTCAAGTTCCGCTGGCAAACTTGAACTTGATCTCATGGGCAGCCATCAAATGAACGAGAAGCAAGTGCTTGACTCCATTATTGCGGAGGCGGTTGGCGTGGTGTTTCAGGAATATGTGGATGAGCACGGATTGGGCGAAATTGCCGAGATTTTCGCCAAAGGCGTGAAGATTGAGGTTGGCGATTTAATTCCAAGTTCCACTTATGCCGAGCGCCTGCAACGCGTTCCGCCGGCGTGGGACAAGGCCTTTGAAGTGAACGCCTCCAAGGACCCCGCGGTGCGCGCCAGTTGCGTGGAGTTTGTGCTTGCGGGCTTGCACGCCACCGATCGAATTTCGCGTTCGCAGAAACATGGACGGACTTCGTACGAGGTGAAATAAGTGCCCGCCAAGAAACCATTGAGCGATGATGACGCTGCGCAAAAAACTCTTGGCGGTGTATTGCATACCTATTTAAAATTTGATCCGATTCAATTTCCGCCACCGCGATCAGAGGCGCCCGACGCGGTTGGTGCGGCGTTCAACCACATGATGATGTACGGTTCGATGCGCCGCTTCACGCCGGAGGAACTGGCCGACGCCATAGAGATTGATCCCGCTTCAATCACTGGCCTTGGTCCAAGTTTGGAATCAATGCGGAGCATGTTGCAAGAGCGCAAGGCAAAAATCCTGGCCACATTTCAAACGGAATCCGTGCGCGAAGAGGCCCTCAAGATCTTTCAAGACCTTGCTGGCAAGATTGAAGCACCCGATGAGTTGAAAAAAAAATTCCGTGAGTTGGTAAAGGAAGAGCAACTGCGCGACCTGGAAAAGCTCTGGTACCACGTGGAAGAAAAGAGCTTGTTTGCACGGCGTTTACTGCCACTTATTGAACGCCTTGGCGAGCGCTACCAAGTGGAATCACTGGCCTCCAAATACGCGTTCACAGGCGCCACCAAAATGAATGTGGAGAAAGCCCTGGCCATCAAGGAGGAACTGGAAACCATAGATCGATTGCTGGCGCAAATTGAAGAGGCCATGAAGAACGCCAAGGTTGCCAAGATTGACATGGAAGCGCTGAGTCGCTTTGCGCAGGAGCAAGACGTGAATGACTTGCGTGAAATTGCCAAGCGCATTCAGGAGCAAGCCAAACTACTGGCGGAGCAACAAGGCCTGGAACAAGACGGCAAAGGCTTCAAACTTTCTCCCAAAGCCATGCGCATTTATCAAAGTCGCCTGTTGAAAACAATTTTCTCATCACTGCAAGCCGCCCGCTCTGGTCGACACGAAGGCGTGCTCACCAACGACGGCGCGGTTGAACTTCCATCCACGCGCGCCTACGAATTCGGCGACTCCCCCGCTGCGATGGATATTCCGCAAACATTTATCAACGCAATGCTGCGTGAACGCGCCAACCAAACTGGTCCGCGCGAGCCTGGACCACTGCGTATTCGAAGCGAAGACATTGAAGTGCATCGCACGCGACGCGCGCCCAAAGCCGCCACCGCGGTGTTGATGGATATGTCAGGATCCATGCGTTATGGCGGGCAATATGTGGCCTGCAAGAAAATGGCGTTGGCCTTGGACGGGCTGATCCGCAGCGAATATCCCGGCGACTTTCTGCAACTGATCGAGATGTATTCGCTGGCCAAAGCCGTCGCCATTTCCGATGTGCCCGCGCTCATGCCAAAGATGGTTTCCATTAACAGTTCGGTGGTGCGGCTTAAAGCCGATCTATCCGACCCACGCGTCACAGAATCGGATCTGCCGCTGCACTTCACAAACATTCAGCGCGCCATGCAATTGGGCCGCCAATTTCTTTGCGCGCAAGCCACTCCAAACAAGCAAATCATTCTCATCACGGACGGACTTCCAACAGCGCACTTTGAAGGCAGCACGTTGTTCCTTCTGTATCCGCCAGACCCGCGCACGGAAAAAGCCACCATGCGCGAAGCCATGATGTGCCAGCGCGAAGGCATCACCATTAATATTATTTTGCTGCCCTCATGGAGCCAGACAGAAGAAGATGTTTCATTCGCACAGCGCATGGCGCAAACCACCGGCGGCCGCGTCATGTTTGCCGGCGGTGAAGACTTGGACCGATTTGTAGTCTGGGATTACGTGAATCGGCGGCGCAGTATCTTGGGATAAGTCCATTCATTGCGGGGCACTCAGCCGCTTCCCTTGCGCAATATTCAACAAATACGCTTGTTTTATGCTTCAATCCACTTGTCAACATTGCTATTCTCTGAGTCCATGTGGTCCCCACTTTGGTGGCCAATTTGGATTGAAATGACCATTAACAGAAATTAGGAAATGACATGTCCCAAATGCGCACGTCGAATCACAATTCAGCCATGATCAACAATGTCCGTGCCAGCGATGTTTTTGGAACGCTGACATTTTGCGGCGACACCATGCTCAAGCGTTTGCCAAGCGACGTGTACGCCAGCATTCAGCGCACCATTCATGATGGCCGCTCGCTTGATCCCGCAGTGGCCAACACTGTTGCCGTTGCAATGAAAGATTGGGCGGTTGAAAATGGCGCCACGCATTATTGCCATTGGTTTCAACCACTCACCGGCATGACGGCGGAAAAGCACGACGCCTTTCTTTCCATCTTGGGCGACGGCACGGCGATTGAAAAACTTTCCGGCGAACAACTTATTCAAGGCGAACCAGACGCCAGCAGTTTTCCTTCCGGCGGAATTCGCGACACTTATGAGGCCCGCGGCTACACCGCGTGGGACGCCACAAGTCCAGCGTTTTTGCTGCGAAATCCAAGCGGCGTGACCACGCTCTGCATTCCAACCGCGTTCGTTAGTTGGACCGGTGAGGCGCTGGATAAAAAAACTCCGCTGCTGCGCTCCATTCGCGCGGTGAACAATCAGGCGCTGCGTATTTTAAAATTCTTTGGCACCGACAATGGCGTGACGCAAGTCATCACCACGCTGGGTTGCGAACAGGAATATTTCCTGGTCGACCGCGAATTGTTCAACGAGCGTCTTGACTTGGTCATCACTGGCCGCACGCTCATTGGTGCGCCCGCGCCCAAGGGCCATCAACTAGATGACCATTACTTTGGCGCCATTCCAGATCGCGTAATTAGTTTTATGACCGACGCCGAGACGCGCTTGTTTGAACTTGGCATTCCAGTGAAGACGCGCCACAACGAAGTTGCCCCTGGTCAATATGAGATTGCGCCGACATACGAAAACGCGAACATTGCCGCCGACCATCAAATGTTGTGCATGCACATTCTGCGCATGACCGCGCGCGAGCATGGCTTTGAATGCTTGATTCACGAGAAGCCTTTCGCCGGCGTCAACGGCAGCGGCAAGCACAACAATTGGAGTTTGTCCACCAACACCGGCGTGAATTTGCTTGATCCACGCGAAGAAACGCACAACAATTTGCAGTTCCTCACGTTCTTGTGCGCCGTCATCCGCGCCATTGACACGCACGCCGATCTGCTTCGCGCCAGCATTGCCACGGCCGCCAACGACCATCGCTTGGGAGCCAATGAAGCGCCGCCTGCCATCATGAGTATTTATCTGGGCTCCATGCTCACGGACATTTTGGATCAACTTGATTCAGGCGCGCCCAAGAAAACAATTCGCGGTGGCAACTTGGATCTTGGCGAGAAGACGCTGCCACTTCTTCCACGCGCGGCCAGCGATCGCAATCGCACCAGTCCATTTGCGTTCACCGGCAACAAGTTTGAATTTCGCGCCGTGGGCAGCAGCCAAAGTGTGGCGTGGCCCAACACGGTTCTGAACACCATGATCGCCGAGAGCTTGGACTTTGTCGCCACGGAACTAGAAAAGAAAGCCGGCAAAAATCCATCCGAAGCGAAAATGGAAAGCACCGTGCGCAGCGTGCTGAAAGATATTGTCAAGAAGCACCGCCGCGTGTGCTTTGATGGCGACGGTTATTCAGAGGCCTGGCACAAGGAGGCCGCCAAGCGCGGTTTGCCCAACATGCAAAGCACCGCGGAATCTCTTCCCTGCTTTGACACAAAGAACGCGCGCGATTTGTTCGCCAAGTACCACGTGCTTTCCGCGGTTGAATTGCACGCCCGCTTTGAAGTGTTGATGGAAACCTATGTGAAGGTTGTTCGCATTGAGGCGCGCACGCTGATCACCATGGTGAAGAAGAGCGTGCTTCCAATCGCAAGCCAATGGCAAGCAACATTGGCCGACAATGTTGGCGCATGCCACGCGGCTGGCGTGGAGTGCCCAGAAGATGAGGCCGCGCTGAAGTCGTGGATGAAAAATGTCAGCAGTTTGCGCGCCGCGCTCTCCAGTCTGGAGCACGCCGAAAGCAAACACATCGCCGACTATGCCAAGCACATGCGACAAGTGCGCGACGAAGTTGTGCCCGCCATGGCGCAAACTCGCCTGGCCTGCGACGCCATTGAACCGTGGGTTCCAAATGAACTTTGGACTCTTCCAACTTACGCCGAGATGTTGTTGAATCGCTAAACCTGATTTATTTTGCGCTAGTTTAAACTTTTTCAGCACATTCCATGAATTCTGACACGAACCCGCCCCTCAAGACGGGTTCGTTTTCATATACTTTCCCACCCTCAAGCCTTCGCTTGAATTCATCAAAGAGAGATACCAATGAGCACATCAGCCGCAACCGTCGAATCCAACCAGGTCAAAATTGAAGACGCGGGTCCTGCCCGCAAGAAAATCACGGTCACGGTTTCCGCCGACGCCGTGAAGGCGCGGCTTGAGACTGGCTTCGGCTCGCTGAAAAATGAAACCGCGCTTCCAGGATTTCGCAAAGGCCGCGCGCCGCGTGAACTTTTGCAGCGCCGCTTTGGCGACGCGCTCTTAAAGGAAACGCGCGATCAAATTTTGTCAGAGGCCTACGGTCAAGCCATCGAAGCCAACAAGTTGCAACCCGTGGGCAATCCAGAAATGACTCCCGAGTGCCGCGATGTGGCGCTTGTGGTTGGCAAGCCTTTCATCTTCAGCATTGAAGTTGAAGTGGCGCCGGAATTCACGCTTCCAAATACTGACGGCATTGAAGTCAAGCGCCCCATCTTTGAAATTAAGGATGAGCATGTCGATCTTGAAATTCGCCGCCAAGGCTATCGTTTTGGCAACGCGACCCGCATCCCTGGTCCATTCCAACCGCTTGATCGAATGTTGTGCGAAGTGAAGGCGTTTAAAAATGCCGACGCTGAACCGTTCTTCACCAATGATCGCGCGCTTGTGGTTGTGCCAGACACCTCCGATGAAGGCAAGGGTCAACTGCTCGGTCTTTTGATTGAAGACCTTGGTCCACGCGTGGAAGGCAAAAAAGTTGGCGATGCAATTACTGTTGAAACAACCGGTCCCGATCAACATGAGCGCGAGGATTTGCGCGGCGCCAAAATTCGCGTTGAACTTGTGGTGAAAGACGCGGATCGAATTGAGCCGCTGACCGAGCAAGGACTGGCTGAAAAACTTTCGCTTGACACCATTGACAATCTCAAGGGTCAAGTGCGTTTGGCGCTGGAACGTCAACGCGATTCCGAGCAGAAATCCGCCGAAAGAGAGCAGGTTTACACCTTCTTGGCGCAAGCCGTTGACTTCCCGCTTCCGGAAAAAATGAGCCAGGCGCAAAGCACTCGCAACGTTGAAATGGCGCGCATGGATTTGCTGCAACGCGGCGTGGATCCAAACGATGTCGAAACCAAACTGGCCGAGATTCGTGGCGAGAGCGAAGCCAACACGCGCAAGCGCTTGAAGTTGTTCTTCATTCTTGCGCGCCTTGCCGAAGAGATGAAGATTGATGTCACCGAAGCCGAACTCAATGGCCGCATCGCGGGCATTGCAATGCAACGCGGCACGCGCCCCGATCAACTTCGCAATGAAATTGAGAAGGCTGGCAAGTTGGGTGAACTCGCACACTCCATTCGTGAGCACAAAACCGCGGATCGAATTTTGGAGAAGGCCAAGTTCATTGATGTTCCCGCCGAGGAATGGAATGAGCAACAGAACAAGGAAGTTTCATCCAAGCGCGCTGACGCAAAGAGCGCTGGCGCAAAGAGCGCCGCTTCCGTTGACAAGCCCGCGAAAAGTTCCAAAGCCAAGAAATAATTTCCAGGTATAGACCGTGCGCATCACACTGGCCGCGAGTGATTTGTTCACCCAGATTGCCCCGTGGCTTGGCGCTCTTGTGGTAGTGGCGGTGGTTGGTGGCTTGATTATCAGCGCGGCGCGGCGAAACTTGACCAACAAGTCAAGCGATCATGCCTCAAGCGGTTTTACGTTGGCGGATCTTCGCCGCTTGAAAGAGCGCGGCGAAATGGACCAAGCGCAATACGAACGCGCCAAGGCCGCGTTGATGAATTCACCTGAAATGCGGCGTCATATCTCGCAAGTGACAGGCACCGCATTGAGCACGAAAGCGCCTGGAAAAGAATCGGCAAAAGTGAGCGCAGACAAAACATCTCAACCACCACCCGCGCCGCCTGGACCATGAGCGGGCCAATCCAAGGGCGCCCCTGCCTTCGCGGCGCGCAGACCGCAGCAATTCACGGCATCAACTCCGCATCCATACGTCCTCGGTCCAATAAGAACCTCACGTTCCGATCATTCCGTCTTGCCATTCAATTTCCAATCAAGAGTCATTGACCTTGTAGACTGTTGTGACATAATCAATTCACCTCTTCTTCGACGCCACACAATATGAATTCAAAATCACAACCACAATCGTCTCGCTCGCAGCTTGAACCACGCAACGCCGGAGGTTCTGGCCGCAACAAACGCGATGGAATGGATTTGACATCTGGATCGGGCAGCGGCGGAAATTCTGGTGGTTCTGGTGGTGGAAATTCTGGTGGTTCTGGTGGCGGAAACTCTGGCGGTGGTTCTGGAAACGGTTCAGGCGGACCAACTGGCGGCGATGGCACTGGCTTCAAAGGCCGCAAAGTCACCACATGCAGTTTCTGCGGCAAGACCAGCCGCGAAGTTGGACCCATGGTTGAAGGTCCAAGCGATGTCTACATTTGCTCCAACTGCACCGACCTGTGTCAAAATATTTTCAAACAAGAAACGCGCCGCGTGCGTGGGTCGCGTCCACAGTTTGGACAAATTCCAACTCCGCGCACCATCAAGGAATTTCTGGATCAATATGTCATTGGACAAGATCTGGCCAAGCGATCGCTGGCCGTCGCGGTGCACAATCATTACAAGCGCCTCACGCAAATTGACGCCGAGAACGCCACGGTGGAATTGGACAAGAGCAACGTGATGTTGGTTGGTCCAACCGGCACTGGAAAAACGCTGCTGGCCCGCACATTGGCGCGTATTTTAAATGTTCCATTTGCCATTGGCGACGCCACCACATTGACCGAGGCCGGCTACGTGGGCGAGGATGTTGAAAATCTTCTGCTGAAATTGTTGCAAGCCGCCGACTTTGATTTGGAGAGCGCGCAACGCGGAATTATTTACATTGACGAGATCGACAAGATTGGAAAGACCAATCAAAATGTCTCCATTACCCGCGACGTCAGCGGTGAAGGCGTGCAACAAAGTTTGCTGAAGATGCTTGAAGGCACCGTGGCCAATGTTCCTCCGCAAGGCGGGCGCAAGCACCCCGAGCAACAATACATTCAGATGGACACCACGCACATTCTGTTTATTTGCGGCGGCAGTTTCAATGGCATTGAAAATATTGTGAAGAAGCGAATTGGCCAACGCCGCATTGGTTTCTCCAATGATGTCGCCAGCACCAACCACGAAGCCGAAGTTGCCGCGTTGTTAACGCAACTCACTCCGGATGACATTCTTGAATATGGAATGATTCCCGAACTTGTTGGACGCCTGCCAATTCTTTGCCCGCTCATGCCGCTTGATCGCAAGGCCATGATTAACATTTTGACCGAGCCAAAGAACGCGCTGATCAAGCAATTTCAGCACTTTTTCCGCTTGGAGAACGCCGATCTAGTCTTCACGCAAGACGCGCTTGAACTTATTTCCGATCGCGCCTTGCAAAGAAAAACCGGAGCACGTGCCCTGCGCGCCGTGCTTGATGAAATTCTGCTTGAGATGATGTACCACTTGCCAGAAATGGACAACGTGAACGCTGTCTACACCATCACCGCTAAGGCGATCTTGGACAAGTCATCACTGAAAGCGATTCGCCATTTGTCCAAAGAATCCGCCTAAGCATGTCGGTATCTACGCGGCCGTGGAAAGAAATCCATTCGCGGATTCTATTTTACATGTCCAATATGGACAGGCCTGCGCAAACGCGTCAGCACTACATGGACATGTTCATTGCGGCGGCGTGGCCTTGTCTTACGAATCATGGCGTAAGTTGGATTGGTTTTTATCAAGCCGACCTTGCATGGCCACACACAACGTGCATGACGCTTGCCGCGCGCGAACCGAAACCCGCTTGCAGTCCAATTGGTTTGCATGGCGCGTGCGGACAATCTTTCACATCAGCAAAGCCACTGGTGGTGAAAGATGTTGCCCAGCTTGGCGCTGGCTACATTGCGTGCGACCCACGTGACAAAAGCGAGTTGGTTGTGCCCTGCTTGGATAGCGCGGGCACGGCCTGGGGCGTGATTGACCTTGACAGCTTTGACCTGGGCAGTTTTGATGACGTTGACGCGCTCAACGTGGCCAATTTGCTTCAACTTGCCCGCCTGAGCTTGTAAATGTGAAATCTTGAGCGCAAAATATCTTCCCGCCCTTGCACAAAAGTGGCTTTATTTGTAAACTCATCGACCCAACTCAGGAGATTGAAACATGCCACGCGTCTGCTATTTCACCGGATCAAAAACAACTTCTGGAAATGTTCTCAAGCGTCGCGGCAAAGCCAAGCACCTTGGTGGCGTTGGTATTAAAACAACCAGCGTAAAAAAGCGCACTTTCAAGCCTAATTTGCAAAATGTCACGGCCGTCATTGATGGCAAACCAATGCGCATCAAGGCTAGTGTTCGCGCCATTCGAACTGGACTTGTTGAGAAACCACTGCGCCGCAAGTTCGTGTACACGCGTCCACGAAAAGCCGCCGCCGCTGGTTGACTTCTAAACTAGACCGCAATCTCAAGCCTTTTACACGGTCTATAACGCCGTATTTTTTCAATTGTTAATATTTATCACTGTATTTCAGAGATTTTTAGGAATTATCAATTGACTTCCTAGAAATTTGGCGTAACTTTCCTCGTCCCTCGGCGCTAAAGGCTTCGATGAATACGCAGGATCAAGGTTGATCCACGAACGCGTTTCACAAGCAAACCTGCCAGCCGAGCGAATTGTGGACCCAATTTGAAGGTCCGTTTGGTCCGGTGGTTTAAAGTCTTGAATGCGTGCATTCACGAATTTTTTCCACAGGAAAGTGCCGCATGATGACTCTCATCTGCGGAAGTTGTGCAAGGTCGCGGCTTTGCAAAACTCTCGGTAGTTCCGCGGCAATTCCCATGGATGGGCCTTGCGTTGCAGGTGGTTCTTTCACTGAAAGTAAACAATGGTTTTATCGCAACAAAGCGATCGCGATCGCATTTTGGACGCAACTGACCTTGTGTCCCTTGTTGGCGAACACGTACCTCTCAAGCCTCGCGGCCGAGAGCACGTGGGGCTGTGTCCATTTCATGATGACAAGTCGCCAAGCATGGCGGTTGTGACGCACAAAGGCAACGCGTTTTACAACTGCTTTGCGTGCGGCGCCGCTGGCAACGCCATTGACTTTGTCATGAACTTTCACAAGATGGAATTTCGCGAGGCCTTGAAATATTTGGGACAGCGCTGCGGAATTGAATTGCGCTCCATGCGCGATGAAGGTCCAAAGGATCCCGCCACAAGCAAGGAGTCGCTGCGCAAAGCCATGGCCGCGGCCGCTAAATTTTATCAGCGCTGTTTGCAAGATGAAAAACTTGGCGCGACGGCGCGTGCGCATTTGGATGAGCGCAAACTCAACGCGCAAACCCGCGAAGATTTTCAACTGGGCGTTGCGCCTGAGGGTTGGGATCATCTCGCGCGTCATGTTGAGAAGTTGGTTCAACACAGCGCCAATTCCGCAGACAAAATTGCGCGCGAAAGCTTCGAGGCGCTTGGCCTTATTCGCGCTGGACAGCGCGGTCCAATTGATGGCTTCCGCAATCGATTGCTATTTCCAATTCATGACGAATTGGGAAATGTGATTGCGTTTGGCGCACGTCGGCTTGATCCCAATGATGAGCCAAAGTACTTAAATAGCCCTGATTCCCCGCTGTTTTCAAAGGGTCGCACCTTGTACGCGCTGCACCGAGCGCGGCGATCGATTATTGATTCCAAGCACGCCATTGTGGTCGAAGGTTATGTTGACGCCGTCGCGCTTCATCAAGCTGGTGTGACCAATGTGATTGCAACTCTGGGAACCGCGCTGACCAAAGATCATGCCAAAGCCCTACAGCGAATGGCGGAGCGAATTACCGTGGTGTTTGATCCAGACAACGCCGGCGAGCGCGCCGCCGACCGCGCGGTGGAAACGTTCTTGGCCGTCCCTGTTGATGTTCGCATTGCCACCCTGCCCGATGGTCTTGATGCCGACGAATTATTGCAGCGCCCAAATGGCCTGAATGATTTCAACGCCGCGCTTGAAAATGGCGAAGAAGCATTGTCG
>CAIWNO010000187.1 GCA_903914045.1 uncultured bacterium
AGCAGCGCCATTGAAACATTTCGCAAGCAGTTGAAGCGCTTTGGTTTTTCATACGACTGGAGCCGCGAGTTCGCCACCATTGATCCTGAATATGTGCGCTTTACCCAGTGGATTTGGCTGCAATGTTGGAACGCGTGGTACGACGAGTCGACGCAGAAGGCGCGGCCCATTTCACAATTAATGGAGCAGTTTGAGTCCGGCGCGCGCCGCGTTGAATTGCCAAACAACATCAACAAGTTGTGGAGCGAGTGCGACGCGGGGGAGCGGCGCGCGGCCATCGACAATATGCGCCTGACGTATTTGGGCGAGCAACTTGTGAATTGGTGCCCCAAACTTGGAACCGTGCTTGCCAATGAGGAAGTCATTGACGGCAAGAGCGAGCGCGGTGGTTTCCCTGTCATGCGTCAGCCACTCAAGCAATGGATGTTTCGCATTACCAAGTACGCGCATCGATTGCTGAATGATTTGAAGTTGGTCGATTGGCCTGAGAGCACGCGCACGCAACAAGCGGAATGGATTGGACGCAGCGAAGGCGCGGAGATTCATTTCGCCGTGCATGGTGATGCGCTGGGCGACACAACACAAACCGCGTTGGAACCACTCAGCGTGTTCACCACGCGACCAGACACATTGTTTGGCGCCACTTACATGGTGGTCGCTCCAGAACACCCACTGGTGAAGCGCGCCATGGAGCGCGCCAATCCTGCGGCGCACAAAGAAATTAGCGACTATGTCGCGGCCTCGCGCCGACGCTCCGACATTGATCGCCAATCCGACAGTAAAATTAAAACAGGCGTATTTCTAGGTCTTTTTGCCACAAATCCAGCTACGGGCGCCGACATTCCAATTTGGACCGCCGACTATGTGCTTCTGAATTATGGAACGGGCGCCATCATGGCCGTGCCCGCGCATGATCAACGCGACCACGAATTTGCAAAGGCTTTCAAACTTTTAATTCGCGTTGTGGTGTCGCCGCCACAAGAAACAGCGGAACTTTCCAACACGCTTCACAGCCAGCAACAGAAGCGCGCCGACTCCAATGAAACAGAAACCGCGTACGGCGGCGAAGGCGTTGCCACCGCCAGCAGCAACGCGGAAGTTTCACTCAATGGATTGTCAACCGATCAGGCCAAGGAAAAAATAATCGCATGGCTGCAGCAGCGCGGCATTGGAAAGAAGCGCGTGAATTATCGCTTGCGTGATTGGCTCTTCAGTCGTCAGCGTTATTGGGGCGAACCATTTCCGGTTGTGTTTGCGCCAGACGGATTGCCCTACGCCATTTCAGAAAGCGCGCTGCCAGTTCGTTTGCCAGAGCTTGAAGATTTCAAGCCCACCGAAAGCGACACGCCGCGACCGCTGCTTGGCAAGGCCGTTGATTGGATCAACACAACCGCGGGCCACGCTGGCGTCAGTGCCGCCGACTTGCCGCCACAAACTCCCGTGAAGCGCGAGGCCAACACCATGCCAAATTGGGCTGGTTCATGCTGGTATTACCTGCGCTATTGCGATCCTAAAAACACCACGCGCTTTGTCAGCAAAGAAGCTGAAAAATATTGGATGGGCGAGCGCGGCGTTGACTTGTATGTGGGCGGATCGGAGCACGCCGTATTGCATTTGCTCTACGCGCGCTTCTGGCACAAAGTACTTTTTGATTTGGGCCATGTCACCACGCCGGAGCCGTTCGCGAAACTTTTTCATCAAGGCATGATCACCAGCTTCGCGTATCAGCGCGCCGATGGATCGCTTGCGCCCGCCGACACGGTTCAAGAAATCAGCGACGGCGTGTTCACAGAAAAATCCACCGGGCAATCCGTGAAGCAAGTCATTGCCAAGATGAGCAAGAGCTTGAAGAACGTGGTGAACCCCGACGATGTGATCGCCAACTTTGGCGCCGACACATTCCGCCTGTACGAAATGTCCATGGGGCCGCTTGAAGCGTCCAAGCCGTGGAACACGCGCGATATTGCCGGCAGTTTCCGTTTTCTGCAGCGCGCGTGGCGCCTTGCCGTTGATGAGCGCACCGGCGAATTATTGTTGGCCAGCACGCGCGACGACGCGCTTGAAAAACTTCTGCACCGCGCCAGCAAGAAAGTTGGCGAGGACATTGAACGACTTGCATTCAACACCGCAATCGCCACGCTGATTGAAGTGGTCAACGCCGCCACGCGCGCCACCACGCTGGCAAGCGCGACCGACGGCGGCTTGACGCGCGATCAACTGATTCGCTTCGTGAAATTGCTGGCGCCATTCGCGCCGCACTTCGCGGAGGAAATTTGGCACAAGCTTGGTTGCGCCGATGCGCTTGCCACCGCAAGTTGGCCAACTGTTGATGCCACGCTTTTAGTCGACGACGAAATTGAACTTGCCGTTCAACTGTGTGGCAAAGTGAAAACGCGCTTGCTTGTGCCCTCTAGCGCGGACGCATCCGCCATAGAAAAGATGGCGTTGGCCGACCCCAAGGTGCTTGAAATGCTTGCGGGAAAAACCCCCAAGAAAATCATCGTAGTTCCAGGTCGGCTTGTGAATATTGTGGCGTGAAGCGCGACCAATCACGCGCGTCACGCTGAAAATATCCAAAGGACTTTCCGCGGCGTTCTGAACCACAGGCGCAACGTTGACAAGCATCAAGTGCACTAGC
The DNA here is from genome assembly GCA_903914045.1 of uncultured bacterium. Classification (GTDB taxonomy): domain Bacteria; phylum Planctomycetota; class Phycisphaerae; order Phycisphaerales; family SM1A02; genus SYAC01. Next base: position 2,639 of record CAIWNO010000187.1, read on the forward strand.
GATCGCCATTCTTGCCATGTGATTGTTTAAATAGAAGTGGTTAGCATTGTCATCCCAAGTCTGGGTCGTCACTTTCATAATTCCACGGAGCATCACCAATGATTATCGCAACACTTCTCAGCGTTCTGTTCATGCAAGCGCCGTCAACTACGCCATCACCCGCCATGAAAAAAACATCGGCTATGGAATCCGCCGCCAAAAATGCTGCGCCAATCGCCGTCAATAAAAGTGCGAACATTGGTCCAACCGTTGATGTGCCCGCGGATCTCGCCGCATTGGTTCCCGCCGACGCCGTGGCTGTGATTTACATTCCAAACGCCGCCGCCGCCGAAGCGTTGACAACGCAGCTTGCCACCATTGGCGGACCAATGCGCGGCGTTGTTGCGTCATCCAAAGCCATTCAAACCATGTTGAAGACCAACATGAAAACGGATTTGGAAATTCCATTGGATCAACCCCTGGTGTTCTGGATCACCATGCCTGTGGCCGATGAGGACGACCCAAATCAAGACGCCATGGGCGGTCCCGATATTCGCTCATTCATGGCCATGAAAATTCCTGGCGCCACCAAGACCAATGTGAAATCAAAAACCAAGCGCACCAGCCTTGCGCTGCTTCCCAATGACATGGTTGTGGTGGGCGCGCAAAAAGCGGCGTATGAAATGCCCGCCGCTGGCGCTGCGACAAGCGCGCTGCTGAAGCAACTTCCAGCGGGCTTGGTGAGCGGCCGTCTTGACCTTGCAACAATTATTCGCGAGCAAGAGCAAACGTTGCGCATGGGCGCCAGCTTTATGGGCATGGCTATGTCGTCAAATGCGCCGCTTTCAAAAAATGCCACGGAGCAGGAGAAAGAAAGCGCGCAGATGAAGGAGCAAATGAGTTCCGCCATGAGCGATCAAGCCACGCGTTTGATCGACTTCTTGACGGAGCTTAAAAGCGCTTCTTTTTCCTTGGGAACCAGCGGTGACCAACTGAATGTCTGGACCGATTGGACGCGCGACGCCGCGTGGCCAGAGGGAATGACCGCGCAAGAGTGCGCCGCCGATATTGCGTTGCTTCCAGCGGGCATGCCCGTGTACGCCGGCGTTTCCAAAAACACGTTGGGATTTTTCATGAACAAGCACCTCACATTTGACGACGCCATCATGACGATCGCCGCCACACCAGAGCAGAAGCAGGCGTGGACTGAATCAGTGGAGAAGACGCGCACCATGTTGAACATGATCAACTCCGGCGTCGCGATTGGTTTTGGCGACATCGGCGGCAAGCCGGGTTACATGGTTGGATTTCGCGTCAGCGACGCCGCGACATTTCAAAGCGCGTTGCAATCCATGTGGGAGACATTCGCAAAGACTGACTTGTACAGCGACATTCAATTTGTGCGCGCGGCGGATTCATTCACCACAACATTCACTCCCAACGCCAAACGTATGAAGCGATTCGCGACCGCATTTGGACAGAATTTATCGCAGGAGCAACTTAACGCCTTTGACAAATCAGAGCAGCCGGTGACCACCGTCATGAACTTCAAAGGCAACAACGTCACCATGGTTGTGACTCCCGACATGGGCTTGGACGCAATGAAGTTCACGGTTCCCAAAGGCATGGACATTCGCGGTCAAATCAACCCAAATTCATGGGGAAATACCGACTGGTTCGCCACACTGGATCTGCGCGTGATCGCCGGTCTTATGGTCTTGGCAGAAACCAAGGGCTTTACATTGCCCGAAGGTCCGGCAAGCATGTTGTCCATTCGTCAAGGCGTGCAAGGCGGCACGCAGCGCATTTCAATTTCAACCGATATGAAAAGCTTGGGCACATTGATGGACCAATATGAAAAGGAAACCATGCGTGTGCGCATGGAGGCGCGCAAGAAAATGATCGATACAAAATCCACCGCGAATAAAAGCGCGGATGGAAAAGACGCCGACGACGATGACGACAAAGACTCCGCGCCAGACGCGTCCATGCCAGGCGCTCCGTAAAATTCATGCGCCATAAAACGCAGCAAGCCCCGCACGAGGTCGGGGCTTGCCAATCATTTTTTCGTTCGATGAAAGGGTTAACGAACGCTCCGTCTCGGTCCCATTCTTACGCGCACTGGAATTAGCTTTGGCTTGGAGCCCAGCACAATTCGTACAAGTCGCGTCAGCAGGGATCGGACGGAATTCAATGACATAC
>CAIWNO010000188.1 GCA_903914045.1 uncultured bacterium
GCGACGATCACACGCAAGAATGTGCGCCCACGCCAACTCCGCCACCGCATTCGCGTTTCGACCAGGGCAATTGGCCACGAATACGCCGCGACGACTGGCCGCGCCAAGATCTATTTCATCCACGCCAGCGCCCGCTTGCACCACCAACGCAAGTTTGGGACTGGCTTCGATCGCGGCTTCATTCACAACAGTTTCGCGCACCACCAACACTTCGGCTTGCGTCTCGGCAAGTCGCTTGGCTAAATCTTTGGAAGCCAACTCTGGTTCATACACAACTTCGCAACCCAAGTCTTGAATGGCGTGAACTCCGTTGCCGCCAATGGTGTCGGCCACTAAAACTTTTACAGTGGTCCTAGGAATGGAATTTGGATTGGGGTTGATTCTAGAAAAGACAGTCATAGAGATAGTGTATCCAAGGCGCTCACATAATCGATTGAATAAAAAGCCCACTTGGAATGGCCGGGCTGAAAGTGATGGCGTGATGCGGAATGCTTTCAGTGCCTCGGGCAATTTCAAGAAGATCTTCCATGGATGGAATGGGGAACACAAAGGCCGCATGCGCCTGGCCTGCGTCCACAAACTTTGTCAATTGCCCAAGACTGACCACAGAATTCATGCTGTGAATCTCTATTTTTTCAATCGACGCGTGGGCACTCCGCCACGGATGCACCACCATTTGTTCAAAGCGCGTGCGGTCCCAATTCGCAGCCACAGAATGACCAGCCTTCATGGCGGGCAAGCGCCTGCGCTTCCATGAACCTGTCAAAGGCGCGCCGTCCACCTGAGCGGATTGGGCGCTGGCCATGTAGGTGTCAAAAAAACCAGCGGGTGGATCGCCCACATTTTCAGGGCTTTCATGCACAGCTGAATCTTTCAATTGGTTCAAGTGCATTTGAAGCGCTGTCGCGTCGCCGCCTGACACCAAAATGCGAGAGGCCCGAATGCTGACTCGATCAATGGCGGTCAAGGCCACGGCCCGCAACATGCTGCGCGAGTTGTCCGCATGCGTGGCGCGCGCGAACATTTCATCGCCACTTAAATTCACCAATGAATTCAGTTGGGCAACCAAGTGCGCCACGCGCTCTATTTCCCTGCAAACCCACACCGTGTGCGTGGCTCCATCCTTGCCGACAAAGTGCGCCAATGGCCGCTCATTGGTGGCGCCCTGAATCACATCCGACAACTCCTCATTCGGCTCAAAGGCCAACACTGGAATTTCGGCATGAGCCGTCAACGCCTCATCGCGCAGCCATGTTTGGCGCACGGCATCCTCGTCTGATTTTTGAAATCGCAACAGCTTTGAAAAAATAGTCGGAGACATTTCCATGGCCGCGATCAACGCCAGTGTTTTTTTACCCGCGCGCGCTTGGCGATAGGCGTACATGTGTGGCTGCGCATCTTGGCAAATCCACTTTTCGTTTTTCATGCGCTCAAACAAACGCGTTCCCGCGTCGGGCACATTTAATTTTTCACGCACGTCGGCGCGTATCACTTGCAACCAGGAGTTTGGAAAGGCCTCCACTTTTTGCGCGGCTTCCTGCAGCGACAATCGCATTCCAGGCTCGCATGAAATTTCCGCGCTTTTGGCGGCAATGGGTCGAAATGCGGCAAACGGATGAATATGAAACATGGAATGAGGCTCTGATTGAAATAGTAGCCGCCACAATAATCCGAGATTTCAAGCGTAAAAACAGCTTCCGCGCCATCAAGGTCCGTCTGTGCGGGCGCATCTCGGGGGAAATCCCACCAAGAAACTTCAGTCGCCTCTTTGCATGGTCGACCTCAATCATGGCTTCGCTGTGCAAGCCAGTCACGCCTGTACAACTTCAGAAAGGAACGACATGAAACTTCAATCACCACATGTTCATACATTTGAAATCAATGCGCAATCCAACACGGAGTCCGCGCATGGCGACGCAGCGCAACGCTTTGAGAGACTTGCCGCGCGCTTGCGCAAGGCCAGTTTAATTTGGGGCCAGTCGGAACCAAGTTGTCTGCGATTTTCAAATACCGATGAATGGCTCACTCGGCTTGTCGCAGATAGTTCTTGGCTGCGCCGCTCTGTGGATCAAGTTGTGTCGCAATGGAATACAACTAGTTGCGCTTTGGCCGTGGAGGCAATTCCAGGATGCTGGGTGCTGCCCGCCGGAAAAATGACACGTTCGGATGGAGTTGCGCGCGGACTTGCTGTTGCCATCACCAATGATGCAATAGGTACGGGTGGTTCATTCAATGCGCTTTGCCAGTCCGCCAATGTTGACGTTGAGTTGACCCGCGACTTGTTGCAACGCGAGCCCGCCATTCTGCGCCAAGAAATTCCACGACTTGCCGCCATGGTTTCCCTTGTGAAGCCGGCGGCACTGCGAGCGACTTACACCGTTCCAACCGTGGAGGCCTTGCTGCGCGCGGTGGAAACCGCCGATCAATCTATTCGCGGCCACAGTGAGCGCACTTCAAATCTTGCCAGTCGTCTGGCCCACGCGTGCCACCTTTCTTCGACGGAACAGGAAACGGCGCGCGTGGCCGGACTTCTGCATGATGTGGGAAAGCTGGGTATTCCAACGGAAATCCTGCAAAAACGCGGGGCGTTGACCAAGGATGAACGCGCCCTGGTGAACACGCATCCCGAGATGGGAAAACAACTTGTGTCGGGACTGGGCGGTCTAGATCGAACTGTGCCCGCGGTTCTGTGGCATCACGAACGCTGGGACGGCGCAGGCTATCCCCATGGAATTTCCGGCGAAGAGATTCCAGTTTTGGCGCGCATCATTTCGGTGGTGGACAGCTTTGACGCCATGCGCCGCAACCGCTCATATAAAGACAGCATAAGTATTCAATCCGCCTTGCAAGAAATTCACAAGTGTGCTGGTGGACAATTTGATCCAAAGATCGCCAAGACTTTTATTGAACTGATCAATCGCGAGCCAGCACTAGCCGCGTAAAAATTTTGTAGAAAATTGTTTTCACCCCTTGCGTGAACGAAATATGTTTGTCACAATTCACGTATGAATTTTGAGGCCAAGGAAGGCTTCGCTGGAACTGACGCCGCAGAGCAGAAGTATCAAACTCTGAAAATGGCCATAGGTTCTCTAGCCCCATTTGATAGACATGTCTTGCAACTTCGATGGGCCGATGATTTGACCCGCCACGAAACCGCGACCGTGCTTCAGCGCGAACCAGCCTCCGTGCTTGCGGCGGAAAATCGCTTGCGCCATTGGATGCGCGAACAAATTGAAATCGCCGAACTCGCCCTCGTTTGAATGACGCGGTTCGTTGGCATTTCTGCAACACGCGCACTTGAGTCAAGTCAGACACCACGGCGTGATCAATCGGTGAAATTCAGCAAAACAATGCCTACGTCACCAGAATCCACCACTCCGCTTTTGTCAAAATCCGTGGGACATCCCTCACAAGGACCAATGTCCAAAAGCACCAAACCGACATCGCCCGAATCCACCACTCCTGAGCAATCCAGGTCCTGCTCCACGCACACTGCAAGCGCACGCACCTTCATGCGCAAATGCGCCGCATCGGCCAGACCAAATTGAACGTACGCATTTTCCTTGGAGTAGAACGCTGGGTAATTGCCGGACTGCTGCGCCACAAACGTCAGGCTGCTCAGCGAGAAAAAAGTTCGTCCCGTTTCAATGCCCAGCCGTAAATAATTTTGAATATTGGCGTCCGCCACATTCACTTGAAATGTCATCACGCTGTCTTGTGGAATAAATTGTCCCGCGGCAAGTCCCGCCACTTGTCCAACTGCGAACACGTTGGGTTGAAATCCAACCCGCGGATGATTGGACATGTCGACAAAATTATTTGCACTGTCATAACACGCGGCGAACGCGTTGCGAACGCCCGGCGACAAGTAACTGGCGCCACTCACGGCATACGCGGAATTTTCCTGAAATGTTGCCGCCGTGAATCCGCCGCGAAATCCAACACCCGCAAGTTCAATGGGCTGCCCCGCATCCGGGTCATTCACGCGCCGGGCATCACCCGTGGGTAAAAACATTTGCCATGGATCGGAGGTTGGGTCGTACTGAACAACCATGTTGTTGGCAAATGAAATAGAAACCTCCGCCTCTAGAATTTCATAGGCTCCACTTCCAATTGGAACACTGGCGCCCGTGTCAAAAGCCAGCAGAATTTGCCCGTCGCGCGCGTCAAATTGCGTTGGGTTGTCGCGGTCGCTGCCAAATGTGGTTAAGACCGAGCGCGTTCCAGGCGTGCTATTAAATGGATACATCCAGCGATCCAGTGCGGGCTGATTCAATTGAATATCAATCACGTCCGCAAACGCGGGCGCGGCAATGCCAGACATGAATGCGGTAATTAAAAACAAAATACTCGTCTTCATGAGGGAATTACTATATAGTGCTTCACCTTGTTTTTTCCATTCAAACATATTTTATTTTGCAAGACAAAGCGTCAATGGGACCATGAATGTCCAAATTTCGCCTCTTCGAATGGTAAACATTGTCAGTTTGCGGCATGCAAGGCTTTCACGCTGGTTGAATTGTTGGTGGTCATTGCCATTATCGCGCTTTTGACCGCGATTGTCTTGCCCTCCCTGTCGGGGGTGCGCAACCGCGCGGCGCAAATCAAGGAACTCTCCGCGCTTCGCAACACATTGACCGCCTGGAATCAATACGCCACCGATCAAAAGGGCGCGCTTATTCCCGCCTTCTACGGCAATCCCCCGCTTGATGCGCTGCCCGCTTTTTATGAGGACGGAAAACCCATTCCCGCCGATGTCTACGGCAGTCAGCGCGCGGTTGTATGCCGTTGGCCATGGCGACTTGCGCCGTATTTGGGCAACGACTTTCGCGCGCTCACCATGCAGGATGGTGACGATCAGGTCAAGCTGGCCTCTGGAAATGATTTGGGAAAATATTTGTACTTCTCCAGTTTGTATCCATCATTTGGCATGAATGGAATGTGGGTTGGTGGCGATCAAGAACGCTACGGATTTCTTCCTGCTGAAATCAGGGGCCAGCGAAATCCATTCGCCAATTTTTACGTTTCACGCCTCTCCACTATTCGTCACACGGAGCGTTTGATTGTGTTCGCATCAAGTCGCACCAATCAATCCGCCACCGCCACCGACGCCTGCCGTGAAGGATATTTTCGCGTGGAAAGTCCAAACTGGATCGGTCCACAATGGTCAACCTACGACGCGGATGTCGCGCAAAGTTGCGGCAATGTCAGCGCGCGTTGGCAAGGCGCGGCAAGCGTGGGCACGGCCAACGGCGCCACGGAGTTGGTTCCAATTGAAGAGTTGCGCGACATGCGTCGCTGGGCCGATCAAGCCACCGATGCCAAGTGGCGCTTTGCGCCACAATAGTTTGCGTGTTTGAAATTGCGTTATACAAATCACATGGCCTTGCTACGCGACAGCATTGCTCTTCAGCAATGCCGCTCGAGAGATACAACATTCATTCGGGGCTGAGAAACCATTTGGTGCAAACTAAGCGACACACTTACTACAAAGTTGGTTGCGCTGCAGGAGTCGCGGTTGGCTGTGCGTTTGGTTGCGCAGGCAATGGCGCAGTGGTTGGACTTGGCGCAGGCGTAACGGGCGCGGTTTTTACGCCGCTTGGCGGCATCATGGCTGGATCAGCTGGCGGCATGACATTTGGTAGCGGGGATTTAATTCCAGAAATAGGCTCAACTACAGGACCAAGTTCAGGCATTTCAAAAGGCGTGACATCCGTGTTCTTTAACGCGCTTCCACTGGTGTTCTCTGGTTGATTACCCGTGATATCACCGTTGTTGATGCCCCAGCCGCCAAGACCTTTGGTGGCATCCTCCGCGCTTGGCACTTTCAATTCAGAGGTCCAATTAATTTGCGCTTGACCAAGTTGCGTGCCCGTGGCAAACGCCAAATCAACAAGTGAAATCTGCCAACCCGCAAGCGCCGTCACCTCTTTACTTTGCGCGTCTCCCAAACGGCTGGCGGCGTCAAGCACATCCGTGCTGGTGCGAATGCCCAAATCAAATTGGCGCTTCTCGCCCTCATACGTTCTGCCGGCAAGCGCTGTCTCCAAACGCGCCGCAAGAATGCGCCGCCACGAGTTCTGCAAATTGTCCATGGCGTTGAA
>CAIWNO010000189.1 GCA_903914045.1 uncultured bacterium
AACATGGCATCCACATTTTCGGGCGCAACATCAAGAATCAATTGATAGATTATTTTTGCTTTATCGAATTCGCGCATGGCATGATGTTGTTGCGCCGCCGCCAAGGCTTTTGCCAATGAAACCTGCGTAGGCGCCGCGCCAGTGGAGCCCGGAAGCATTATGGAAACAGATGAATTCTCTAGCTCCACCTTCGCACCAGTCATAGCGGAGGCGTTTTTGTCCGCGCCATTCTTTTTTTCATGTGCCTCGCTCATGCGCTTGGCTCCGCCAGATATTTTTTCCATATCACTTCATAAGCCTCTTCAAGATTCTTGGTGAAGCGCGGTGCGTCCATCAATGGTGAAATGTGCATGCGCTGGCGTAATCCACTTCGCAGTTGCGCAAGCCGCGGCAAGTCACTTGCAAGCGCAACCGCTACTTTCACATACTCATCTTTGTCCGCGGCGATCAACTCTGGCAATCCAATATTGGTCAACTGGCTCACGCCCACGCGGCTCACATGGGCTTTCCCCGCAAGCGCAATCACCGGAACGCCCATCCACAAGGCGTCGCATGTGGTTGTGGTTCCGTTGTATGGAAACGGATCCAGCGCGATATCAATCTTGTTGTAGCGCGCTAAATGTTCGTATTGAGACGCGTCATTGCCCAGCAACACAAGCCGTTCATGCACCACGCCATGCTTGGCAAATTCAGCAAGAACTAGCGCACAAATTTTCTCCGCTTTAAAGCTGGCATATTTTAAAATCAACTTTGCAGTAGGCACGCGTTGCAAAATGCGCGCCCATGTTTGCAATACCTCGGGATTCAATTTGATGAAGTTATTGAATGAACCAAATGTAATGTGATGACTTTGCGTGGCTGGCAGCACGCCAACATCCGGAGAGTTGGCCAAAGGTTGGAAGCATGAAAATGTGTCAGGCAAGCGCATAAGTTTCTCGGTGTACAAATAATCGGTCACGCCAATCGGGTCGCTGACCGTGTCGGTGATTCGGTAGTCGATGCTCCTGAGCCCGGTGGTGTTTGGGTAGCCGATCCAGGTCGCCTGCACTGGCGCCGGCTTGCGCGCGAACACCATCAGTCGGTCGTTTCCCGCGTGCCCAGTGAGGTCGATCAGGATGTCAATTCCGTCGTCGCGGATCATGCGCGCCGCATCATCGTCGCCCAAGTCGGCAATGTCGCGCCAGTGGTCGGCCAATTTTCTGATGCGAGTGGTGACCTCGTCCACGATCGTGTGGTTTGAGTAGCAGAAGACCTCGACCCGACGCTTGTCGTGGTGCTTCAGCACGGGCTCTATGAAATGCGCGACCGCGTTGCCCCTGAAGTCGCACGACACATATCCGACGCGCAGGGGGCGAGCCAGCCCGAGCGGTTCCTTCGCCGCGTTCCTCGGCGGCAACCGTTTCACGGTCCGCTCGAATTTTTCCCCGAACTTGCGATGCGCCTCGAAGATGGCGGCTTGATCGGGATTGGCCTGATAGTTCAGTGCGAACAGGTAGTTGCTGTTCGACACAGTGTTCTGCGGCGAAAGCGACATCGCCATCGCGTACTGCTCCAGCGCCTCCCGCGGACGGCCCAGTTTCTGCAGCGAGTTGCCCATGTTGGTCAGGACTGGAGCGGCCGATTCGGAAGGCATGAGGTTGATGGCCTGCTTGAAGCATGACAGGGCCTCGTCATGCCTTTCAAGTTCCTGAAGCACCAGCCCAAGGTTGTTGTGCGATCCGGATTGGGCAGGGTCAAGAGCGATCGCACTTCGATAGGCGGCCTCGGCTTCGTCGCTTCGCCCGGCGTACTGGAAAATGGTTCCAAGGTTGTACCTGTATCCGGCAACATCCGGCTTGAGCGCGATGGCCCTTTGCATCAACTCGAGCGCCTCGGCCTGCGCGCCGCGGTCGTAAAGCAGAAGCCCCAGGAAAAAAACCACGTCGGGGTTCTCGGGCTGGGCCGCGAGCGCCAGCCTGTAGGCCTTCTCCGCGAAATCCAGATCGCCCTGCTTATGAAACTGCTTGGCAAGATTCACTGCATCATTGAACGAGAGGCATTTCACAGTTCCATCCATCATGGCAAGCTGGATCGGCGCGTCCGCGCCAAAATTCTCGCCGGGTGGATGCGTGCAATTCTTCGCCTTGCGCCCGCTGCCGCACGGGCAGGGGTCGTTGCGGTTCGCGGGGATCACGGAGTGCTCTCCGACAGATATTTTTTCCATATCACTTGATAAGCCTCTTCAAGATTCTTGGTGAAGCGCGGCACATTCATCAGCGGAGAATTTTTCAGTCGCTCACGCAAACCGCTTCGCAGCGCGGCGAGCCGTGGCACATCATTGGCAAGTGCCACCGCAATATTCACATAGTCGTTTGTGTTGCGCGCGATCAACTCCGGTAAACCCAGGTTGGTCATCTGGCTCACGCCAACACGGCTGACATGGTTGTTGCCCGCAAGGGTGATCACAGGCACACCCATCCATAGCGCCTCGCATGTTGTCGTAGTTCCGTTGTATGGAAATGAATCCAGCGCAATGTCCAGCAGGTTGTAGCCATTCAAATGGTCCATCGGCAAAATGTCTGGGCTGCGTAAGTCAACGCGCTTCGGATCCGC
>CAIWNO010000190.1 GCA_903914045.1 uncultured bacterium
CAAATGCCTTGCCACAGTTATGGCGGCTCAACACAAATCAAAACGCGCTGCTGGCGCTCTGTGGAATTTTGCTTTCTGGAATTGTTGGCGCGCTCATGTTGCGCGCCATGGGCGTAAGTATAGAGAACCCCTTGCCGCCAAGCGCGTTACTAACAGCGTTGGTCGCTGGATCACTCACCACAATCACAGCATTTGTGGCCTTGCAATATTTTTCGCACGCGTCCACGCTGAACACAAAAATGAAACCCGTGGCAATACTCAAAGCGATGGGTGTTGCAACAAGTATCGCCACGGGAGCGATTGCTTTCTTAATTGTGTGGCCCTTGATTCAAATGACATCCGCGCTGGGTGGCGTGATTCAATTTCAATTCACGGATATGCGCGCGCCAATCGTGGGGCACCAATTTCTAGAAACCATTCGCGATCAGGGAAATAATCCAGTGACGTGGGGGTTGGTGTTCACCATTGTGATACTTGGCCCGCTTGCGGAAGAAATAATTTGGCGCGGCGCCATTCAGCAAGGTCTGAAACAAATTGGAGTGCCGCGCGTGGGCGCGTTATTGATTACGGCCGTCATGTTTGCGTTGGTTCATTGGGGCGCAGTGCCAAAATATGGCCACGCCGCAGCCATTCCAGCGTTGGCCGTATTTGGTGTGGCGCTTGGATTTCTTATGGAGCGCACCGGACGTTTATGGAGTTCGTTTATCGCGCACGCCTTGTTTAATTGTGCAAATATTTTCCTGTTCTCTATGCTTCCTTCATGAACGCCGCCGATTCTCACGCACACGCCGCAAGTAGGTCCCGCATTCTGACTGGCGACACTCCAACAGGCCGGCTGCATTTGGGTCATTGGGTTGGCAGCGCCAAGCGCCGTGTGCAATTGCAACACACGCATGATTGTTATTTCATTGTGGCCAACTATCACGCCTTCACCACGCGCGCCGACAAGCCCAAGGATATTCGCGGCGATTCGCTGGAAATTGTGCGTGATTTAATCGCCATGGGAATTGATCCAGATCTTTCTACTATTTTTCTGCAAAGCGAAGTGCCAACAATTCACGAGCTCACGTTTCTGTTCGCCATGTTGTTGCCGTTCAACCGCGTCATGCGCAATCCAACGTTGAAAGATGAAATCAAGGTGAAGGATTTGGGCGAGACGTATTCATTTGGATTTCCGTTGTACGCGGTTGGCCAATGCGCGGACATTCTTTCGTTTCGCCCGGAGGGTGTTCCAGTTGGTGAGGACCAAGTGCCGCATTTAGAAATGACGCGCGAAGTCGCTCGCCGCTTCAATCACATGTATTGCGGCGTGAATGAAAAAGCCGAGGACCATGAGCACGTGCAACTTGGCGGAGTATTTCCCGTGCCGCGCGCGGAGGTTGGCGAAGTGGGCCGCCTTATGGGTGTTGATGGAAAAAATAAAATGAGCAAGAGCCTAGGCAACGCCATCTTTATTTCAGATCCGCCCAAAGAAGTTGAAAAGAAAGTCATGCGTATTTTCACTGGCCGCCAAAGCGCCACTGA
>CAIWNO010000191.1 GCA_903914045.1 uncultured bacterium
CAAAGTATTGAAAGTCCCGACGTGGCGTTTGTGGTCACCGATCCGCGACTGTGGTCGGCGGAGTATTCGGTCTCCATGCGCCGTGAGCAGAGCGAGGAAATTGGTTTGCGCAGCGACACCACTCCAGAAATTTTGGTGATCGTCAATCGCCGTGAAAGTGGAATCACCGCCAACATGCAGGGACCATTGGTCATCAATCCGGCCAACAGAACTGGAATTCAAATTGTGCTCACGGATCGCCGTTGGACCACTCGGCATGAACTTGTGTCCGTATCACCTGTGGCGCGCGCCGTCTCCGCTTAAATTAATTCGCATTTTCTGAATTCATTTTCATACACACACCATTTCATGCTTGTCCTTTCCCGCCAAATTGATGAACGAATTGTGATTGGTGATGACATTGAAATTGTCATCGTGGATATTCGCGGCGACAAGGTGCGTCTTGGCATTGTCGCACCAACTTCCATATCGGTTCACCGCAAAGAGGTCTACGAAGCCATTCGCAAGGAGAATGAGCACGCCGCCACCATGCGTGGCGATGTTCCAATGATTCATGCGCCCACGCATTCAGCGGAGAGTTTGAAACGATTGGCCAGCGGGCCGACCCCAAATATCAAGCAATTTCGCCGCGAAAGCGCGTAAAATTGGCGCCACGCCAAAGCCCATGTCGGGCTTGCGCAACGTGATGCATAAATAAAAACCGCCGAGCGTGATGCTCGGCGGTTGTATGTGCAAATAAGAAATGAAATTAGGCGGCGCGCGCTTTGGCGGCCAAATGCTTCTTGGCCATGTCAACCAACACATCGAATGTTTTTGGATCTTGAATGGCAAGTTCGCTCAGCATCTTGCGATTCAGCAACACGCCAGCGCGTTGCAAACCACCAACGAACAAACTGTATCGGTAGTCGCGCATTCGGCACGCCGCGGTCAAGCGGGCGATCCAAAGTGAGCGCATGTCACGTCGGCGAAGTCGTCGATGCGTCCACGCGTTGCGGCCAGCGCGCATGAGGGCGACTTTGGCTTGTTGCTTGTGGCGGCTCTTTGTTCCGTAATAACCCCGTGCTTCGCGAAGTACGCGTCGACGAGCTTGTGTGCGGGCTGCTCCTTTACGTGCGCGTGGCATGGATCAATCCTTCCCGCCGGTGGCAGCCGGTCGTTTGGCTGTTCGCAATTTGCGACCCAGCATTTTGGACAAAGCAATCAGGTCCGTTGCGCCAAGATATCGCGACTTGCGATAACTCTGCACAGTTGTTCCTTTTTTGTTGCTCTTGAGATGGCGTGAATTTGGAGAATGAAAGCGCACCTTGCCCGTGCCGGTCACTTTAATTCGCTTCAGTAGTCCTTTATGGCCTTTTTGCATATGTGTTCGCCGCTTTCGTTGAGGGTCGACAAGTCTAACGAAATAGTCCGTTTGGTCAAGCCGTCAATTGGATAAACCTACAAATGCTTGTAAACAAGCGCAATTTCAAAGCGCGGGTTTATTGCGCCAAGAAAATGTCGTTCGCCACGGTGGCTTGGGGCGACAGGGGCAGCGTCTGGGAGTCTTTCACGCCGTCGGGCAAATAAATATTGTCGTCATTCAAAACTGGCGTCACCATCCACACAATGGACACATCCGCGAACAAAACATTTTGCCCGCGCTGTTGATGATTCATGGAACACTGCGACACCGTGGGTGTAAGTTCCGCTCTGTTGCCAATGCGTCGCATATGGATCACTGGGTTTGCGTCGGCTACAAGCGGTGTTCGACCCATCGATTGAAGCGTGAATGATTTGCTTGTGTTTGGAACACGAAATGCAAATGTTCCGCATGCGGGTCCCGATGCGCAAGCGGGACAATGAAGCGAGTCGTGCTTGGCGTATCCATTTCGCTCAAGAAGAAGCAAGTGTCCGCTATGTTCGTAATTGCTCCAATCCATTTTGGAAGCGGTTGGTGTTTCAAATAATCCACCAAGGCTAGCCGTCGCAGGAAGATTGCCGCGATGATCAACCGCGTACGCGGCAATGCTTGACCCAACATTGCGAAGATTGTTGGCGCAATGTTGCTCAAGCGCGGCCGCGCGCATGCGTTGGGCGATCGGCCAACCCACGCCCGTGGCGATTAAAGCCACGGCGGCCACTGCGCCAAAATCCGCCCATTGAGTTCGCTTGCTCCAACCTGGAGTGTGAATTTCCAAACGATCTCGCCGCGCTCTTTCCTCGCGGGCAATGCGCGCCATGGTTGCATCCACCAACAGCGAATCAGGTTCCGATACTGGGTACGCATCCAATTTTCGCAGCAACATCAACGCGGCCATTTGTCGCTTGGATTCAGGCGATTCGTTGATGTTTTCAACGCCATCGTCCTCGACAAGTCCAGCCTCAAGCAGGGCGTCAATCGCGCGGCGATCTTCTTCGCTCAAGATTTTATGGTTGTCATCGCGACCAATCATGAGTGGTCCTTGGATGTTTCGTGGGTGGCTTGCGCCCAACTATCCGCGAAATGCGCCACGGCGGAATGCAATCTGCTTTTAACCGTGCCAAGAGGAATACTGAGCATGTCGGCAATGTGTTGGTAGCTAAAGCGCTGAAAGTACGCCATGAGTAAAATTTCCCGGTGCAATTCCGGAAGCGCGTCGACTACTTTCTTCACTTGCGCGGATTCTTCACGCGCTGAAAGTGCATCGCCAGGCCGATCGGTGGTGGTGGAGGAAACGACATCCAACAGGGTGAATTCATTTTCGCCATGACCCATGGGCTTGTCCAAACTTAAAGTAGCGCGGCGTTTGTGATGGCGGTACCAATCGCGCGCCTTGTTGGACGCAATGGTGTACAGCCACGGACGAAGCGTGCGCGTCACATCAAAGGTGGCGGCTGAAAGATGAATTTGCAAAAAAGTTTCTTGAAACACATCATCGGCTGCCGCCGCTGAGCCCAAGAAGCGCTGCAGATAGCGATGCAGGTTGGGTCTATAGCGCGCCACCAACATGGGAAAAGCGCGCTCATCGCCAGCTTGGTGGGCGATCATTAATTTTTCATCTGAGATTTCTTCGCCCTCAAGCTCCACCATGGAGATCGTAGTGTCATTGTTCACAGGTTTGACTCCGTGGGCGGCTTGAAATGGATGCAGGGAATCATGAGGAAACGCGGTCATACACTTGCTACGATGCGCTGAGTTTTCTTGTTTGCAAGGATCATTGAAATTTTAGGAGTCTCGAAGAATTATGGGTGTGCCAATTAGCCAAATGTGGACGGTTGCAAGTTACGTGCTTAAACAAAGACTCGCTGGACGCAAGCGATATCCGCTGGTTTTAATGCTTGAGCCACTTTTTAGATGCAATCTGGCCTGCGCTGGTTGCGGAAAGATTCAGTATCCAGCGCACGTCCTAAAACGCAATCTCACGGTCAAAGAATGCGTGGACGCGGTCGACGAGTGCGCCACCCCCATGGTCAGTATTCCTGGTGGCGAGCCGCTTTTGCACCCCGACATCAAGCAAATTGTGGAGGCTTTGGTTGAGCGTAAAAAGTACATTTATTTGTGCACCAACGCGCTGTTGCTGAAGGAAAAACTAGAGGCCGGCACATTCAAGCCCAGCAAATATTTAACCTTTAGCGTGCACATGGATGGCCAAGAAGAGAACCATGACTTCGCGGTGTGTCGCGAAGGCACATACAAAAAAGCGGTGGACGGAATTCGCCTGGCGGTGAAGATGGGTTTTCGCGTGACCACCAACACCACTCTCTTTGAAGGCGCCGATCCAAATTCCGTGCGCGAGTTCTTTGACGAGATGATGGCTCTTGGCGTGGAAGGCATGATGATCAGTCCTGGGTACGCCTACGACAAGGCACCAGATCAATCTGGTTTCTTGAAGCGCAAAGAAACCAACGAACTATTCGAGATGATTCTTTCCAATCGCAAGAAGGGTTGGAAGTTCAATCAGAGTCCGCTGTTCCTTGAATTTCTCATGGGCAAGCGCACGTATGAATGCACGCCGTGGGGCATGCCCGCGTACAACGTGTTCGGTTGGCAGAAGCCTTGCTATTTATTGCAAGAAGGCTACGCCGACACATTTCAAGAATTGATTGATGAGACTGATTGGGCCAATTACGGCCACGAAAGCGGCAACGCCAAGTGCGCTAATTGCATGGTGCACAGCGGGTATGAGGCCACCGCGGTTGATCACACTTTCTCTGGTTTTAAAGGCATTTGGGGCAATATTAAGGCGATTGTGTTCAACAGTTACGCCAATCCAAGCGCTGGGAAAAAGTTGCAAGCTGAAAGTACAAAGCCGCACGGACCTATGAAGCATCTCGTTCAACTTGGCTTGGCGCAGGATATTCACCGCGGCGCCGCGTGATGCGGTGCTTGGCTTGAATTTTGGAACGCGCATAGCACGCCAAATCTTTGTGCCCATGCAAAACAGAATCAACATTCAAGTTGCGTTGAGTGTGTAAATTACAGTTGCTCAAATGTGTTGACTGACGCGCTTGCAACGCTTGTGGTCAATTTCGATTGCGCTCCGCGCGCCGCCTCTATGAAGTCGCGCACTTTTGTGAAGTCCTTCACGCCGCGCGAACTTTCCACGCCGCTGCTTACATCAACCGCCCATGGACATGTTTGCGAAATCGCCTGGGCAATATTGTCAGGTGTGAGGCCGCCGGCAAGAATAAGCGGCAGTTGGTTTGTCCACGACGAACTTGGACGGCTCCAATTCCAGCCATCACCAGCGCCAGCGTTGGGGGCATCCATCAACAGAGCTGTGATCTGTTCATGCGGACAGTGTTGCAAAGTGTTTGTCTCGTCAATGGAACAAGCAAAGATGCGTTTACGATTGGGCCCGCCCATGGCCTCATAGACTTGAATGCTCCCTGGCCAATGTTGCAACTGCTCCCAGGGGACTTCGGACCAACTACGAATCACTAGGACTGGCGTCGACGTGTTCGCCAAGGAGAGGTTTTTTGCGGAGGTAGATGAAGAATGCGCGGTTTTGTGCGAGCGAATGTGTGACAACATATGGCTGGCGATTTCAAGGGCCTTTTGGAAGTCGATGTGCCGCGGCGAAGTAGGCGCCACCACAAATCCCACGGCGTCCGCGCCTAGTTCGACGGCGCGCAGGGCGTCGTCGACGGTTCGAAGCCCGCAAATTTTCACCAATGTTTTCAATTTACCGCTTCGATTTTGCATGCCAATAGACTACGATCTTCCATCAATCTTGAGAGACCCAACATGAGCATCGCAACACCAACAACTTCAGCAACCCCCACGTTTGACAAAGGCCTTGGAAATACCGTCGCGGCGGAAACGCAGATGTCATTCATTGACGGCGGCCGAGGCGTTCTTGAATATGTCGGAATTGAAATTGACGCGCTTGCGCGCAACAGCACATTTGAGGAGACGGTGTTCTTGCTGTGGAACCGGCGCTTGCCAACCCAATCCGAGTTGAACACATTTTGCGATCAGCTTCGAGCTGAGTACGCGCTGCCGCAAACGCTTGTGAATCTTATTCGTGAAATGCCGCGCGACGCTGGACCAATGCATGTCTTGCGCACGCTTGTGAGCGCGCTCTCTTTGTTTGACAGCGAAGTCGATGATGACAGCGTTGAGGCCAACAACCGCAAGGCCATTCGGTTGCTGGCAAAAACTCCTGCACTGATCGCGGGCTTTGATCGCCATCGAAAGGGCAAACCAATTGTGGACGCCGATGGATCGCTGACCATGGCGCAAAATTTCTTGTACATGCTCAACGGTGCCAAGCCCACGGCGTCCATGGCAAATGCGCTTGATGTGTGCTTGATTTTGCACGCGGATCACGGCTTGAACGCCAGCACATTTGCGGCGCGTGTGACCATTTCAACTCTCAGCGACATGTATTCCGCCATGGTCACCGCCATCGGCACGCTGAAGGGTCCGCTGCACGGCGGCGCCAATGAAGAAGTGATGATCATGCTGAATGAAATTGGAACCATTGAGAATGTGGACGCCTACATCGCGGAAAAACTGCGCAAGCGCGACCGCATCATGGGCTTTGGCCACCGCGTGTACAAAGCCATTGACCCGCGCGCGACCTATTTAAAAACATTCTCCAAGCAAGTCGCCGCCGACACCGGCAATCTAAACTTGTTTGAAATGAGCCGCCGCATAGAGGAAATCATGGCTAAGGAAGTCGCCGCCAAGGGCATCTATCCCAATGTGGATTTTTATTCCGCCACCACATATCACTCCATTGGAATTGATCTTGATTTGTTCACCTGCATGTTCGCCATGAGCCGCATCGCGGGTTGGGCTGGCCATTGCATTGAGCAACTTGATGGGAATCGATTGATTCGACCCAACGCCGCATACATTGGTCCGCATCAGCAGGCGTATGTGCCAATCAATCAGCGCTAACTATTGCGCGCCGCCAATGGCCATTGTGAATTTGAAGCAAATCATTTGAATATGTGACATTGCATCCACTATGAGCATGTCAATTCGCTGAATACATGAATGCGGTTATTATTCTGCGAGATGACAAATGGACTTGTGATCATCATTGTTGGCGCACTTGCTGGCTTGGTTCAACATGCTTCGGCTCAAAATGTGAACGCCTTGGCGAACAATCTTCAACGCCAGTTGAATTCCGAGGACGCTCAATATCGCCAGGATTACTTCAAGGAAACTCCAATCTCCGAACGAATGCTTTTGGACGCGGGCGGAACATTTCGCTACGCCTACAACATGATTCAAAACTCGCGCAGTCAAAGCCAATATTTGACCACGCCAGACGTGCGTTTGTTTCTGCGCGCCGAGCTTGACGGCGGCTTGCGCTTCTTTGGCCGCCTGCGCTTCTTGGACAACGAATGGGATACCAACGGCAGCCGCTATTTGGCCCCGGACGCCAAGGAGCGTGGTTGGCAAAATCCAATCGGCGAAATTTATTGGGGCGAATTTGATCTCGGAGGATTTTCCCACTCCTCTGCAAGTGAAATGAAGGAATTCAATGTGGTGGTGAAAGGCGGACGTAATTACATTATTTGGGGGCAGGGCTTGGTCTTAAGCAATTACATGTACGCCGTTAAGGCAGAATTAACCTTGGGCGACCTTGGCGTTGAAGGCATGTTTGCGCAAACCGCGGGGCAGGACACCGTGGATTGGGATACGTCTAGACCTGGCTTTGACACCGATACGTCGCGGATTTATTCAGGTATGAAATTAGATTGGAAAGGTTTTGCCAACCACAAACCGTATGTGTTTGCGCTGTGGCAAACGGATCAGAATGGTGGACAGCAGAATGATATTGGTTCTCCACCGTTGATAATTCCCACAACTTTTAATTACAACAGCGGCTATGTTGGCGCTGGCAGTATTGGCAGTATTGGAGCGAGTTTGGTGTACCGCGGTGAATTTGCGTATGAATTTGGATCGACATTGACCGACCCATTGGAACCGAATTCTCCATCGGGCTCACAGCCTCAATTTGAAACCGACATCAGTGCGGCGGCGGGTCTTGCGGGAGTGACCTATTTACTGCGCGACGAGGGCGATACTCGCATTGATCTTTCTGTTCTGGCGGGAAGCGGCGACAAACATCGACTTGATAGCGGCACAACCTTTGGTGGCATTGCGCCCAACAATGTTGATCACTCATTCAATTCTTTGGGGTTCATCAATACGGGCTTCGCCTTGGCGCCGGACCCCGCGAATTTATTGTGTCCATCGGTGGGCATAAGTTCGGATATGTTGCCGTCGGTTTCATGGGCCCGAGATTTGCGCCTGGCAATGACCGGCTACTTGTTCACCAAGATCGACAATCAAGCGCCAATTAATATTCTCACGCGTCCTGGGGGATCAAATTTAATTGGTGGCGAAGTAGACATGACACTTGATTGGCGTATCACCAGCGATATTAATTTCAATATTCGGTACGGAATTTTTATGCCCAATAGCAGCGTTTTTTACGAGGATCAAGGCGCAATTCGACAATTTTTCTACGTGGGGGCGACCTATGCGTTTTAGTTCGCTGCCATTGTTTACGTGCATGTTGTGGCTATGCGCGTGCCAACCCTACATGATGAAATCCTCGTCGGTTGACAAGTTCGACACGGCTCAACAAGAGATTGAATTCCTGGACGCGCTTGAGGACATGCCTGCGGTGACCAACAACGACGCCTTGCATGCATTTCTCATTCTTGAAGATGGAACAGATCCTTCCAAGGATTATCAAGACCGCGTCGCCGAGGGCATTCGACGCAAGTGGTTGTCAAGTTCATTCGATCAGCAAGCCAATGCGGCCGCGCATGTTGGTT
The DNA here is from genome assembly GCA_903914045.1 of uncultured bacterium. GTDB lineage: Bacteria > Planctomycetota > Phycisphaerae > Phycisphaerales > SM1A02 > SYAC01. The sequence continues at coordinate 8,266 of CAIWNO010000191.1, forward strand.
GGATGGCGGGGGCGGGTTGCCGCATCATGAAGATTCGTGGTGGCTTGACCATGATGATCTTTGGACCAGTGGATCGCTACGCCGTGAAGGAATTAATTTTCATGCAAATTCTTCCACTGCGCACGGACAATCAGTCACTGACTGGCAGCGAGTTTATTGATTACCTGAATCGACTTGAACGGATAGCGGGTCGCGCGGCGTTGAAAAGAGGCGAGTTAGAATTTGATCGCAACGCTGGAGCATCTGGAGTCACTCCAGGCAATGAAGCGGCAATTCAAGAAGGCACATTGCCAGCCTCTGGACCTCTTGAAGAACCGCTGGTAGTTCCGCCAGGATTTGAACCAGGGAACCAACCCAAGGTCCAATCACCGACCCAGCAACCCGATTCACCGGATGAATTCCCAGAACCCGTCAACTCCGCGCCTTCGAAGACGTTGGCAAAGCCTGTTGTAACTCCAACTTAGGAATCTCCATACTGAGTGATTAAATACGTTATCTGACTTGCATTATGTAAATTAAATTGGATGTTTGATGAAGATTTTTCAATTTGCGAATCTATAAAGGATAAATCAGATTGTTCGTTGTATGAAATAGTGGAAGGCGTGAGTGATATGAAATCCATGAACACACTTCATCTTGTTGGCGGAATGTTCACTGTGGCTATCGCTTTTACCTTGGCGTCCGTGGGGCAATACGCATGGGCCGATGACATGACACAACCAGTTGCGGTGACTCCGGCGTCGGGTCAAGTAACGGATGAGATTCAGTTGCAAGCCATTTTTATAGATATCCAAGGCAAAGTTCGCTGGAGAATGGCTGGAGTTTCTGCGTGGACCGAGGCGAAGGTAAATGATCTACTAAGCCCGGGTGTGGAAATTAGAACAGGTTTAAAAAGCCGCGCAGGATTGCGCATAGGCAAGAACGCGACAATTTTGGTGGACGCTGGAACGACATTTCAGTTGCCAAACTTGGTGCAGGATGGACAAACTTTGCGCACGTTGGCCTCCGTGAAAAGTGGCCGCGTCGACTTTAAAGTGGATCATGTGGGTTTTACAAATGACTTTCAAGTGGTCACTCCGCAAACGACATTGGCAGTTCGTGGAACAGGTTTATATGTGGACTATTCACCGTCTAAGGGCGTTCAAATTGGTGGCGTCGATTCCAATACCTTCAGAGCGGTGGAGGTTAAATATATTACGGCAAATCTGACTTATTTTTTGTCGGGTCAAGGTCAAACCGCTACCGAACAAGATAAGCAAGATCCTGTTCGAAATGCATGGGTCAACACGATTGGTCCTACACCCATTGTGGGAACCTTAGTGAGCCAATCCGATCTAGACCAGTTACTTGAGCAGGGATTTGCGGGGGTCGATCCAAGTACAAACTTTCAGCAAATCCAACAGACTCAGGCCGCTGAGTCAAGTGAAACCGCAATTGATACCGCGCTTTTATTGGCGTATGAAAGCGAGGGATTGGATCCAAGCGCTCGATATGAACCGTTCGTTGACTATGCCAAGCCATTTGTGGATGAGGCTGGAACTCAGTCTGGGTTTGTGCAAGATTTCGCTTTAGGCTTTGATGTTCAGGGCACGCGTAGCGGAGGTGCTTTGCAGACCGCGCGTGAGGCGGAAGAACAACTTGCCCCAGACGGTGCAAATGTGGCCAGCATCAACAATCAATTAAATATCATGATGACGCAGGTGAATGTGATGCAAAGCAACAATGGCGTTGCCGATATGAAAGGCAATTTTCAGGTTGGAACCCTGCAGCACTACCAGTCGCAGAGCGTGATTGACTTAACCAGTTCCAATCAGTACAAGGACTCGTTTGACAATTTATTTCAGCAAGGAGCTCCGCGCACGGAGTTGATTTTTGATCTGACTTCTTTGAAACAATTGAATGATCTTTACGACCCGGGAATTTCAACTTCTCATCTTCAAATAGCGATGGCTTTGCATGGAGAAATCACCAATGCCCACGCACTGGTGAACAATGCAAATGTGAGTATTCAGGACACCACATCCGTATTTGTCAGCAAACTTGAGCAGGCGCAATTGCTTACCCGTGAAGCGCAAGGCGTATTTGACCAAAATCTTTCCAATAGCAAATCCACGGCGAATCAATATCTTCAAGATTTTAAAACAATTGTTGGTCGAAATAATTCAGAGGCCGTCAATAGCGCGCTTGCCGCGGTTACACAATTGATTGGTGAACACAATGCGTATATTGATCAAGCTCAAAATGCGATCACTGCCGCGGAGAAAGCTTCTAAGAACGCCCAGACAAGAGGCGACATGGTGTATATGAACGTGCTTGCGAGAGAATTGGACCGCGCAGCCAAAATTCAAATTCAGGCGGACGCGGCCCAGCTTCAGATTCTTGTGAATGGCAGCCTTATCCAAGGGAATTACAGCCAAGCCAAGAATAATTACGAAACGCCGTAGACCTAATTCATAGCGTTTAGCGAAAAATAAAAAGAAATCTTTATGGTCGCCCTTAGTGCAAATGCTTTTTGAGGGCGTCTTCGCATTTCTACATGTGCGATGATTTTTTTCCAGTCGTTGCGGATTCTTATACGGCGGGTGCTGGGGGTGTATTTGAAATTGCGATATAACACTGGGGTGAAACAATTTCGAATCTTTGCCATTGTGTTTGGCTGCATCATCACAGTGATTGTGCTGGGTTTGAATGCATTTGGAGCCTTTCACTCATTTGAAGATTGGACCATTGATCTGCGGTTTCGCTATGGCCGGTGGGAAATAGAGGACCCCGGCCAGCAAATCGCCTTGGTGGCCATTGATGATCCCAGCTTGGACACGATTGGTCGTTGGCCGTGGAAAAGATCATTGCTTGCTCAAGCCACAGATGAAATGGTGCGCGCTGGCGCCACGACCATTGCCTACGACATTCTGTTCACTGAACCTGAAGAAGGCACCACAGGCGACCAACTTTTAGCGAATGCCTTGAGGCAGTCAAATGCAGTCATTGCATTGTCAACGCGTGAAGAAAGTCCATTGAACGCTGACTGGGAAACACCCGTGGGTCAGGCGCAACTTGCCGCATTTACAACCGCCGTTGAGGCGGGCATCGACAGGGATATCAATGTCATTATTGCCCAGGCTGGTTTGAATGATTTCTACAAGTCCAAAGTTCTTCAACGCCCCGGGGCTATGAAGGGCTTGGCGGCTTGGCTTTCTTTGGAACGCTTGCGTGATCAAGGCAAGCTGCCCAAGACCCAGAAAGCTTTTAATATTCTAATGCTTGGTGGCTCAATCCATGAGTACAACCTAGGAGTAATTTCTGAATTGACAACGTTGGAAGGTGTGTGGAAGCGTGGCGAAAGTTGGCGCGCAGTTGAAAGTAAATTTGTGGCCGACGCAACTTCCAAGGGGACGCCACAAGATATGCCGCCCATTCTCTTGATTGCGCAAGCCGCCAAAGCGGTGGGTGTGTCGAGCGCGGAAAATGATAAATTTGGCGAGAAATTAAGGCGAATTTCGCCTTATTTTTCTAGCGATTATGGACTTATTCCGCAGTTTGGTTTGGCGGCTGCATTGACTTTTCAAGGGCAAACTGTCAAGGACGCTGTCCTTGGTGAGCGGCAATTGCAACTGAATGAGTTCGCCATTCCCATACGTGATGGAAAAGTATTGGTGGATTGGGGAACACAACTTTTGCCAGGCTACGGCACGACTCAGGGCCGTAACGCCACGGTTGGCATGGGTCGATTGATTGAGCAAGCGCGTGAGCGCGCCAAACTTGAAATGCAAAATGGACGGTTACGGGAGTTGGGCATGCAGATTGCTTTTCCTGAGCAACAAAAAGATGACCAAGCGAACCCCATTTCCAAGACAGGGGAAAAAGTTCTAACTGCAAGCGCGTTAGGAAAGACTCCGGAGTGGTTTGAGAAAGCAAGTTTACAAGAGATCAAGACGGAGTTTGAAGAATTGTGGAGTTTGTACAAAGACAATGTAGATGATCCCGATTTAACACAAGCTGAAGTTCAATTAGTAGCTGGGTTGAAAGAGTGGCTCATGGCTGAAGAGGCGATGCAAGAAGGAACTGCCGCGCTGGCCAGTGGCGATATGGAATTGCGCAACATCCTTGGGGGCAAATTAGTTTTTGTAGGTTTCACCGCCACAGGTGCAATGGCGGATGTCATTCCAACCATCTTTGGCTCGCGCACGCCTGGTGTTTTAGTTCACATAGCCATGGCAGACATGGTGCTGAATAAACGAGCGTTGGAGTTTGCGCCCGACTGGATTGGAACAGTAGCGCTGATTGTGTTGGGGCTTGTATCCACGCTTACGGCGGCACGATTTGGCGCTGGAATTGGCGCATGCGTGGTGTTCTTTGTGTTGAGCGCATATGTGGGAATGCTTGGAGTTGTTGCCTTTGATCAAGGCGAATGGATTTTTCCTATGGCGGCACCAGTGACAAGCGGTGTTGGCGCGTGGATTGTTACCACGGTGGCAGTGGCCGTGATTACTCAGCGGGAGAAGCAACGTGTGACGCGGCAGTTTCGCGCGCGTGTGTCGCCGGAGTTGGTTGAGATGCTGGCCAAAGATCCCAACGCGCTCTCCATGGGCGGCGTGGAGCGCGAGGCCACTATTTTATTTGGAGACTTGGCTGGATTCACAAGCATCAGTGAAGTGCTGGGCGGACCCGCGGTGGTGAGCACATTGAATTTGTACATGGGCGCCATGACCAAGGAGTTGACGGCGCGGCGCGCGTATGTGAATAAATTTCTTGGCGACGGCATACTTGCGTTCTGGAGCGCCTTTGGCGAGGAACCCGAGCAGGGGCGACTATCGATTGAGGCGGCGTTGGCGTGCCAGAAAGCTGTGAATGAAATTGGCAAGAGGCCCGATCGACAAGGCTTGCCACTTGTGTCATTGCGACTTGGCATGGCCACGGGCAAAGTGGTCATTGGTGATTGCGGCGCGCCGCCTGACTTGAACGATTACACCATGATTGGCGATTCCGGAAATTTGGCGGCGCGTTTGGAAAGTGCCAACAAGCAATTTGGCAGCGCCATTTTGATTGACGGTCGAACCGCGGAACTGTCAAAAGGCTCTGGTTTAGCGCTGCTTTCGCTGGGTCGTGTGGTTGTGGTTGGGCAAACTATTCCAATTGATGTGTTTGAAGTGTGCTTGGAGGATGATCCAACATCGCGCATTGAGGTGACCGAGACCATGGTGCGATTATTCACCGCGCGCAAATTTGACGAGTGCCGCGCCAGTTTGGCGAACTTGCAGAAGACGTTGCCGGGATCTAAAAAACTTGTGCACGCGTTCATGGACGCTCTAGACAATCCCGAGGATTTGCGTGATGGCGTGTTGCGATTGCGCGCTAAATAAATTGTGGCTCGTAAACGCAATCTGATTTGGTGTGCGTTGCACTGGCTTGAACTATTTGAAATGAATCCGGTGCAAGCAAGCGTCAATAATTGAAGCGCTCAAGTGAGAAGTCGCTTTAAAATAATCGCCGTGCGATCATCGGCCGCTAGCGCGCCGGCGGTCCAATCCATAAGGGAATCATTGATGGCGCGCAAAATAAAATCAGCGCTTTGATCGCGGTGTTGGCGCACCAAATCCATCACGGGTTGTTCTTGATATTGCTGGCCATTTGTGCC
>CAIWNO010000192.1 GCA_903914045.1 uncultured bacterium
ATTTCAATCATTGCTCTTCTGATTGGTCTTCTGTTGCCCGCCCTTTCAAAGGCGCAACAGAACGCTAGAGAAACCAAGGATCGAGCTCAAATTAAGCAAGTCCATTCGGCCATGCTTATTTCCGCCAATAGTGATAAGAGTGGATCATTGCCAGTTCCAGGGAAAGTGGATCGTTCCAATATTGGACGCGATCAAGGCCAAGGCGTTGGACCGGAGGCGTACGGCTCCAACAATACTCGGTGCCTGTATTCGCTCATGATTGCCCGTGAATATTTCAACCCCGATCTTGTCTATGGACCAACCGAAGTCAATCCTCTTGTGGTTGAAATGGGCAAGGGTGGAACCCGCTCATACGATTTCACTTTGTATAACCCCGCTAAGGATGTGTATTGGGATTACGCGTTTGGCGACAGGGTGAGTTCCAGGACAATGCCCGCTGACGCCGCAACCAAGGTGTACACCAAGGACGGACTCTCTGGAGACATTACGGCTCCAGAATATTGCAACTCATCCTACGCCCACCTTGCGCTGTTTGGAATTCGCCGTGACACGCAGTGGAAAAATACCGCGGACTCTGCCAAGCCCCTCATGGGAACCCGTGGCATTGACCCGGCCAAACGCACCGCGGCCTTCGCTGATCAATACGTTCATAACTATGCGACGCAGTTGATTGGTCCAAAGAAGGAATGGAACGGAAACCTGTGCTTCGCTGATAATCACATTGATGGCGTGACCGCCTACAAGCCAGAAGGTGTTTCATTTATTTGCGGAAGCAATCCCGCGGTTCGCGATGACATTTTCGCTGCGGAATTTCCAGCGGCACAATGTGGCAAGCCAAATCCCAATGGTGGCGGAAATATTCAATATTCCCAAGGCGACACTTGGTTGGGCATGTTCTCCGCAAAAATTACGGACACAAGAATTGGTCTGCCTCTGTTTGATCCAACCGACAATGGAACCTGACGATTGCTACTTGTACTGTGATGTACTCATTCAACCCGTTTTAAATTCTTTCTACCCCACACTTATACGAGAAACTTAATTATGAAAAAGCAACATGGATTCACACTTATTGAATTACTGGTCGTCATGGCGATTATTGCGCTCTTGCTTGGATTGCTCTTGCCCGCTTTGGCGAAAGCCCGCGCCACAGCTCGACAAGTCAAGGATGGAACACAGGTTCAACAAATTCACAAGGCCTGGGTGACCAAGGGATCCGAAAATACAAGGGGAACATTCCCACTCCCTGGCGAAGTAAACCGCATCGGTAATCTTCCTGGTCGCGGAAACGAAGATGAGGCTAAAAATAGCCACACCAATCTTTATTCCTGCTGCATCGCGCAGCAATTCATCTCGCCACAAATTTTAGTCAGCCCTTCAGAAAGTTCGGGAAACGTTGCTGTGTGTTCAAACTATGACTACACCAAATATAAACCAGCAGAGGACATTTATTGGGACGGTGACAAGGCAAATCAAACTTCTAACTCTGGCGATGAAGGAAATTTCAAGACTGATCTCACCGCACTGAGTGGAACAAGTTACGCGTCCATGCCACTGCTGATGAAAGACTCTACTTCTAAAGTTCCTTCTCGACGAGATCTGCAATGGAGAGTTGGAGCCACAAGTGGTAGCCGCTTCCCCATTGTTGGAAATCGTGGCGTTAAAAATGGAAACACAACCAACGATGATTACACAAAGTCAAAGACCTTGGCTATTCACGGTGCGTTGAACGAATGGGAAGGAAACCTTTGCTACAACGATGATCACATTATGTTTGCGCGTACGTTCTTCCCTGAAGGCATGTCTTGTGTTCCAAACGGAATGGAGCCACCAGCTGGCGATACGACTTGCGGTAGTGTTGCTGGATCCACAACGACCAGCAAATTGGGCTTTGACAATATCTTCAAAGCGGACGGAACCGTGCAAGATGGCGCGACTGATGCGTATTTGTGCTTAGTCAAGAAGATCAAGGCAACATCCCCTGCGGCTGGAACATTTAGTAAATCAGAGATTGATGACGGCGGCGGTGTGAATTGGGATTAAGTTTCAAATTTCTACATAAAGTTTCACAAAAGACCAGTCCTGCGACTGGTCTTTTGCTTTCAAGAGATGTTGTATTGACATTGCGCGCGCAAACTATCCAACGGTGCGCCACTTAAAACCACTAGAATTCAATCATGATTCCACTGTGGCTGCTCACGCTTGTTCTTGCGCAAATCCCTGCAGCGCCAACCGCAATTCCGGCTGCGCGCAAGGCTTCCGTGGTTTGCATTCTTCCTATTCAAGGTGAAATGGATTCGCTCACTGTGTCTGGTCTTGCAAATCGTTTGGAGAAAGCCAAGAGCGCCGGCGCGGACGCAATTGTGTTGCAACTTGACACGCCTGGCGGCGACTTGTTGGCCACGCTTGAATTGTGCCGCCAAATTAAATCTGAGTACCCGCCCAATACCGTGGCATGGATTCGTCCGCGCGCGTACAGCGCGGGCGTAATCACCGCGCTGGCGTGCCGCGAAATTGTGGTTGCGCCCCAAGCGGTGTTAGGCGACGCGGCGCCCATTTCAGCATTGCCCGTGGCTGGGCTCATCTCGTTGCCCGCGGCCGAGCGCGCCAAGTTGGAAGCTCCACTGCTTTCAGAAGTCACTGATAGTTCGCGCCGCTCTGGCCATGACGAGCGCTTGGCGCGCGCATTTGTATGTGTGGGTGACGAATTGTGGTTGGTGGAGGACGCCACGCGCGGCGAGCGTTATATCGTTGATGTGAATGAATATAAAATTGTTTTTGGCAAGGAGCCAATTCGCCTGCGCGGTGGCGCGCCTTCGGCCACGCTAGATGCGCCAGATGAAAGCGCCGACGTGGACCAACCTCAAAGCGCAATGAATGGGCAAGCACTTCATGATGTGGATGGCGAAGAAGTTGTTGGCACTGCTGAGAATTCTTCTTCAAGTGCGCAACCGGCAGAACACACTCATTCTGCCGCACCAACGGCGCCGCTCATTCCATTTCGCACCGATGCGCTGCGTCAACCCGCTAACTCGGACAGCACTCAAACGCCCCCGCTTGACGCTTCACGCGTGGCAAGCCAAACGCTGATTGGCGCTGGTCAGCGCGATCAATCGCTTTTGCCCAGCCGCGCGCCGTTGACCGCCGCGGATGGTCCACGCTTGAAAGTGATTTCGCAAATCGACGCGTCCGATGAATTGCTGACGCTGCAAGCCAACGAGGCCGTGGCGCTTGGCTTGGCTCGCTGCGTCATTGCCAACGAGACCGAGTTGCAAAATTTCTTTGGCGCCAAAAAAGTCTTCACCATTGCCGCGCCTTGGAGCGAGCAACTCGCGCGCGTGCTGACCAGTTGGTGGATGCGCACATTGCTTGTCGCCATTCTTGTGATTTGTTTTTTTGGGGAAATGTCCGCGCCTGGCCTTGGCATGTTCGGCTTCACTGGCGTGGCGTGCGTTGCGTTGTTGGCTGGCGGATCATTTCTTGCGGGCTTGTCGCAGTGGTGGCCATCCATCGCCATACTTGCGGGGTTGCTATTGATCGCGGCGGAAATTTTATTCTTGCAAGGAACTTTTATTAGCGGAGCGCTGGGCGTATTGGCGTTCACCGGTGGCGTGATTGGTCTCTTTGTGGTGTCCGATCCGACGCCTGAATCGGGCACAAAACAAGCGTTTTTAGGGATCGCTTCACTTGTGACCGCCGTGGGAACAGCGGGCATAGTGGCGTGGCTGCTGGGACCAAGATTGCAACTGATGCGACCGTGGCAGGCCGCCGTGCTGCACGCGACTTTAGGCGAGATATCACTTGGTTCAAATGCAAAGTCCGCGCCTCCACCGGCTGGCACGCTTGCGCGCGCCGCGACGGACCTGCGACCTGTCGGCAAAATTGAAATTGACGGCGTTCGCTTTGATGCGCGCAGCGAGGGCGCGTGGATTTCCTCGGGCGCCAACGTGCGTATCCTTCGCGTAGAAGGAAACGAAATCATTGTGGAGCATGTGACATGAATTTTATTTTTATATTGGCGCAACAAGCGGCGGCCATGCCTGTGGCGGATGACACGTGGCTGATCGCTGGGTTCGCTTTGTTTGGCGTGGCGTTGGTATTCTTCGCGCTTGAGTTTGTGGTTCCAAGCGGCGGAATCATTGCCGCGTTGTGCGTGCTTGTGGTCGCGGTGGGCGTGTTTTGTTTCTTCATGCACTCACCAACATGGGGACTGGCTTCGCTTACCGCAACACTTGCGGGCGCGCCCATTGCCATCGCGTATGGCTTGAAAATTTGGTCCAATTCGCCCTTGGCAAAACGTGTTGTTCTGTCGCAGACTATTGAAGATCAAACAGAAGTACGCATTGGCGCCACACCACCCGTAACGGTTGGAACTCTTGGAGTTGCGGAAACAACGCTGCGGCCCATTGGTTGGATTCGCATTGCGACACATCGCCACGAGGCGTTAGCCGAAGAAGGTTTCATTGCGGCTGGCCAACACGTGCAAGTCACCGGCTTTGATGATGCGACGCTGCGCGTGCGCGCAGTTGAAACCGCGTGACGTTGGATGAAGTTGCGGCGACTCTTTCGCCGCAATACAAATCGCTCTGCAATTGCTACACCTCTCAAGTTGCGCCTTCACTATTGCGCATGACTGCCTCCACTCGCACGGCGCAATAAGCACCAAAGGTGTGCGCGTCTCGCTGTGCTAGGATTGGTTCATGCACACAACAATTATCTTGGCGGCGGACACGTTGTATTTATTGGGCATGGTTGGTTTAGGAATTCTGGCGCTGTTTGGATTGATCATCTTGGTCGTCATTAGCCAGTACTTGCAACTGTGGCTGCAGGCATTTTTGTCCGGCGCGCGCGTGAGCTTGCTTGACTTGATCATGATGCGCCTACGAAAAGTTCCGCCCAGCGCGATTGTGCTAAATCGAATCATGGCCAAGAAGGCCGGCATAGATGTTCCAACCAACATGCTTGAAGCGCATTACATGGCGGGCGGGCGCGTGGACCGCGTCATTCGCGCCATGATTGCGTCTGGCAAGGCCAAGATTGATCTTGGTTGGGACCGAGCCACCGCGATTGATCTTGCGGGGCGCGATATTTTGGAGGCCGTGAAGACCAGCGTTGATCCCAAGGTGATTGATTGTCCAAGCCAAATCAGCGGAAAACTCACTGTGGACGCCGTGGCGCAAGATGGAATTCAACTGCGCTGCAAGGCGCGCGTGACGGTGCGGACAAATCTTGCGCGTCTGGTTGGCGGCGCCACCGAGGAGACAATCGTGGCGCGCGTTGGTGAAGGAATTATCGCCACCATTGGCGCGTCGCAGAGCCACAAGACGGTGCTTGAACAACCCGATCGAATTTCGAAAACGGTTTTAGCCAAGGGTCTTGACTCCGGCACCGCGTTTGAAATTTTGTCCATTGACATTGCGGAGATTGACGTGGGCGCGAACATTGGCGCCAATTTGCAAACCGCGCAAGCCGAAGCTGACAGCAAACGATTTCAAGCGGAGGCGGAGCAACGCCGCGCGCTTGCGGTTGCGCAAGAGGCCGAGCATTTGGCCGAGGCGCAGAAAAATCGCGCGCTGGTTGTGCTGGCCGAAGCGGAAATTCCAAAAGCTATTTCAGAGGCGCTGCGCTCCGGCAATTTAGGCGTGATGGATTTGTACAAAATGAAAAATGTGCAGGCCGACACCGAAATGCGTTCTTCCATTGGCAAATCAGGCGGTTGAATAATTTCATCTGATGCCCGTTCTCTTCGCGGTCATCCCTGTCTATGACGAGCCGCACACGCTTGCGCAGTGTGTTGCCAATGTCATGGCCGTGCAATTACCAGCGCAGTGGTCGCTGAAAGTGATTGTGGTGGACGACGCCAGCGGTAGCGACACAGCCACCGTGGCCGGTGAACTTGCCCAGCAGTATGAAGGCGCAAATTCGCAATTTCAGTTGCTCACGCACGCGGTCAATCTTGGCAAGGGCGCGGCGCTTCGCACTGGTTTTGCCGCGGCGTTGCAACAAGCCGGTGAGCATGATGCCATCATCACCCAAGATGGCGATTTAGAATATGACCCGAATGACTATCCCGCGCTGCTTGGCGCGCTTGGTCACGAGCCACTCTCGGCGGTCTTTGGCAATCGATGGGCGCACGCGCGTGGCGGCGGCGCGTGGCGAATTTTTCATGCGGCAGTCAATCGATTGCTGACATTCTTAAGCAATCAAATCACCGGGCTTGATATCAACGATATGGAAACTGGATACAAACTTTTTCGCGCGCCACTGCTGCGAAAAATTTTGCCGCTGCTCACGGAGGATCGCTTTGGCATTGAGCCGCAGATAACCGCGGCTTTGGCGCGCGTGGGTGCGCGTGTGCGCGAAACGCCCATTCACTACGCGCCAAGAAATCGTGACAACGGAAAAAAAATCGGACCACTCGATGGCTTGCGAGCGCTGTGGGTGATCGCGCGTGAGCGCGTGCAACAGAATCCTGAATCAATCTCCGCGCAAAATCAGGCAAATCATAGGCAAATCAACTCGCCTATCAATTCTTCTTCAATGCAAGAGCGTCAACCAAGCTCATATCAAGGCGAGCATTCCTTGCCACCTTTGGCAACCATGTCCGCCAAGAACACAGCGCGAAAAATTATTCTGCAAGTCGCGGGCTTCGCGCTGGGCGTGGCGCTGATCGCGTGGTGCGTGTGGGGCGCGGCCAAGGACCCAGAGGGTTGGCAACGACTGCGGGAAGCATCAAACGTGTCCCTGATTGAACTTCTGATGTGCTCGCTCGGCAGCATCATTATCAGCGGACTTACATTTTGGATCGCGGCGCGGCCGGTGCAAAAGCTTGGCGTTCAAGACCAGCAATGGATCAACGCGTTGGCCAGTATGTTGAATTACGCGCCGGTGCGAATTGGAATGTTCGTGCGCGCCGCGTACGCCATTAAGGTGGATCATCTTCGCGCGGTGGAACTTGTCGCATGGTTCGCATCGGTGGCGTTCACGTTTGTGGTGGCGTTGCTGGCCATCACGGCGGGTACATTGGCGTGGATTCAATTTGGCGCATGGACATTTTTTCCAACCTTGATCATCATCGCCATGCTTGGTGGATTCAGCGGGCGCTGGTGCGCCACGCTGAGCATGGTGCAGAAACGCGCCCAAGGTTTGGAACGACTCATCACCAATCCGATCGCGCTGTGGGGTTCCATCGCGCTGCATATTCTGGATTTATTTTTTGCCACAGGTCGCGTGCTGCTATCCATACAAATCCTTGGGTTGCAGCTGAATTTGGCTCAAGCTTGCTTAATTTCCATGGCGTCATTCGCCGCATCGCTAAACCCACTTGGCCGACTTGGATTTCGCGAAGCCGCGGTGGCGTTCACCGCCGGCGCGCTTTCCATTGGCGGACTGGCTGGAATGGAAAATAAATTTCAAACACTGGCGGTTATTGAAAGCGCGGGCGAGGCGTTGGTGGCCATTCCTGTTGGCATGCTGGCGCTGTATCCAATTTGGAAACGTTTCAAAATTTCTAAACAAGCGCGCGCGCAAGCAGCCGCAGCGAATCTGAATGACTAAGCCACTTCACGCGCAAGCGTTCACCCGCGGTGGCAAGCCACACGGCGCGTCCACTTGTGCGATCGACTCGCCCTACCGCGACTTGCAAATCTAGAAGTGAAACGCTTTGCGCGCCTCGCCCTGCGGCGTGAAAGCGCGCCAACCACAACGCTGTGAGCAGATTCACCAGAATCAATCCAAGCCCTTGGTCAATGGGCAATCCGTACAAACCAGATCCCCACGCACGACCTCCAAGAATGCTGGCGCGAATCCAGCGTTGCAATACATCATCCATGGCCGCGGCGTCTGGTTGTTGCAACATCACGGCGCACGATTGAACATCAAGCGAATGCGTTGACGAAACATGCGTCGCCGTCTTTTGTATTTGGACGTCGCCGTCAAATTGATTTGCAAATACTCCCGCCGTGTTTTCAAAGCGCGCGAAGTCAATTGAAGAAAATCCCGCGGTTTGCGGCGTAATTCCCTTGCCAGCGGCCCACTTGCGACTGCGTGACCACTGTCCAAACACCGACGCTACTTTGCCGCGCTTGATCAAGTCGCCAATCTTGGGGTCTTCAATCCGCGTGAACACCGCTTGGCGCAATAATTTCCAGGCGCGCAGCGTTGGCGCAGGCCAATCCAATAAGGGCAACTCGTGTTCAACCGCGTTGGTTAGCGTGCGCAACAGTTGCCGTAATTTTTCGCCGCGCATATTCGCCAAGTTCGACTGCAGGAGCGACGTGATCAACCACGCC
>CAIWNO010000193.1 GCA_903914045.1 uncultured bacterium
GTTAAAGCCTGGTTCCAAACTGACGTTAAAGCCGCCATATCCGTACAAAAGCGTGGGGCAGGCGCTATTTGGTAAAAGAGTTTTCTTGCGCACCATGAATAGCGGAATCATGGTTCCATCCTTGCTGGCTACGCGCACGCGCTCCACCATGAACTTGGAAAGATCAACTGGAATGGTGGGCTTCCACCACACGGAAAGTGTTGGCTTTGAAAGATTTTCAATTCTATAAATGGTGCGCGGCTCGTCGTAGCTGGTGTAGCTCAGGTACGCGTCGGAGTGCTCCTCATCGGTGCTTATGCTGGCGCTACCCAAACCAGGCAGCGGGATTTCACCAAGCGACTTGCCGGTGAAATCAAACCGCTCAAGCCGCGAGCACACATGCTTGGTGTAACTACCAATCATTTCGTCCAGCGAAAAACTAACGCTTTCAAGAACTTCATCCTTGCGCTCTGGAATAATCACTTTCCAATTGGCTTGCTCCGTGTGGTTCAAATTCACCGCCATCAATGTTGCGTTTGACGCGTTGAGGGTGGTTTGCATGAACATAATGTCGCCGCGAACTTCTACGGGCGAAAATTTGGCGGCAATGCCAACCGCCACGGGGACAATTTTCAGATCTTTTTTCCCGCTTTGGATCCAGTTTTGAAAATTCGCAACGGACAAATCGTTGGCTTGCCAACCATGGCTGTATCCCAGCATCAACCACTTACCGTCGCGACTCAGACCACTAAACGGCACATCACTTGGCGTGGTCTGCTTCAACAACAGCGCGTCGTTTTCAACGGGTTGACCCAAAGTGTGAAAGTGCACTTCGCGGCTGTACGGATCTTTCGGGTCACGCAACGACGAGTACAAAATGCCATCGCCCTTTGGCGTCCAGGATTCAAAACTTACTTTGCCAGTGATCACATCAGGCAACGCTGTTCCAGTGGCCACATCAATCACGCGCAACTCGCTCATCTCGCTGCCAGACATGCTGCTGCCATAGGCCAGCAATTTTCCATCCTGAGTTGGCCGCCACCAATCAAGCGACAGCAACCCTTTTTCATTCATCTTGTTTGGGTCAAGTAGCACACGCGGCGTTGCAGTTGCGGAGGCGCGCGTCATGAGCACGCTTTGATTTTGATCGCCGCTGCGCTCGCCATAGAAAATGTTCGAGCCAGCCATCACTGGTGTTCCCATGCTGGGTAATTTCATAAGCGGCTCAAGTTGCGCGGCGATGGCGGCGCGGCAGGGCAGGGCGTCAAGCGCGGCGCGCGTGCGATCAAGTTGCAATGTGGTCCAGTCGCGCACCGCGGGCGAATCTTTTTCAAGCGACTCTAGCCAGCGGTTTTCATCGGTGAATTGCTCGCCTTGAACGGTTTCCACAACCGGCGCCATGACGGGCGCTGTTGCTTGCTCCGCTTGCGCGACAAATGCCAGCGTGCCTAGAAAAATATTGGTGGAAATAAGTTGGCCAACGAGTTGAGTGGCGATGGTTGAAAGCATGCGGCAATGATAGTGCGATGTTGCGCGCTCGCGGTGTAGGGAATGGCAGGGTTGGAATTGAGCATAAAGAAGTCGCGGTTCTGTTGACGTCAGTTACACACAACATGCGCCACGGAATTTTTAGCCCACCACGGAATTTTTAGCCCGCCACGCGCATGCGAATTGTCTCTGGAAGAGTTCGCAACGCGTTCATAATGTTGGCGTCTTGAAATGCGTCCACATCCAAAATAACATACGAGGTGTTTTGGTCGCTTTGCAAATGCTCGGCGTTGATGTTCACGCCGGCATTGGCAAGCAACGTGTGCATTTTACTCAACACGCCAGGCACGTTTTGATGCACATGCAAAATGCGAACTTGACCGCTGCGCACATTTGGAAGATCAACCGCAGGAAAATTCACGCTGGTCGCGGTGCAGCCCTGCGTCCAGAAGCGCGCCAGTTTTTCAGCCACATCAATCGCAATCGCCTCTTGCGCTTCCTCGGTGCTACCGCCAATGTGCGGCGTAAGAATGACATTGGACAAGCCAGCCAACGGTGTGGAAAAACCATCGCCATTTTCGGCGGGTTCCTCTGGAAAAACATCAACCGCGGCGCCGCCAACATGGCCACTTTTCAGGGCCGACGCCAGCGCCACAAGGTCCACCACTTTGCCGCGGCTGTTATTCACCAACATGGCGCCGAGTTTCATGTTTTGCAATTGCGCCGCGCCAATTAAATTGCGCGTGGAGGCCATGTCGGGCACATGCAGCGACACAAAATCCGAAGCGGCCAGCACAGCGTCCATGTTCGCAAGCGAATGCGCGTTGCCCAGCGCCAGCTTGCGCGCGGTATCAAAGAACACCACGCGCATGCCCAGTGATTCCGCAAGCACGCTCAGTTGGCTTCCAATATGTCCATACCCAATAATGCCAAGCGTGCGCCCGCGCACCTCGCGCGAATTTTTGGAACTTTTATCCCAGCGCCCCACATGCAATTGCGAACTTTTCTGAAACAGCGCGCGTGAAAGACAAATAATTTCCGCTAACGTCATTTCAGCAACGCTGCGCGTGTTGGAAAATGGCGCGTTGAAGATTGGAATTCCTAGCGCCGCCGCGCTGGCATCCACTTGATCCGTGCCAATGCAGAAACATCCAACGGCCGCCAACGCGGTTGAGCCGCTCAACAATTGAGCGGAAATTTTTGTCTTACTGCGCACACCAATCAGCGTGGATGTTTTAGCAAGCTCCGCCAATTCTTGCGCCGATGGACTGTGCTTCAGCGAATCCACCCTGAATCCATGCTCTTGCAAAATGCTCGCCGCAACAGGGTGAACCGCCTCGAACAGCGCCACATGTGGCTTACTTGTTTGGTTGACCTGATTCAATTTTTACATCCCACCACATCGGGCAAGTCGCTCATGCCCGCGGTTAAATCTTCGCAACCATTCGCGGTCACCATGACATCGGCTTCATAGTGCACGCTTAAACTTCCGTCGGCGGTATAAATTGGCCACGCGCTTCCGTTGGAGCGAACTTCATTGGTGCCCAAAGAAATCATGGGCTCAACTGCAAGCAACATTCCGGGCTCGAATGTCTTCCAAGCTTCATTCCACTCGCCTGGATATGTGGGCGCGGTGTTAGAAATGTAAGGCGATTCATGCAGTGATCGACCAATGCCGTGGCCGCCCAATCCACGCACTAAATAAAATCCACTTTCTTTTTCCACATATCCTTGAACAGCTTTGGCCCATTCAATCAACGGGCGGCCCGGTCGAATAGCGGCGATACCGCGGCGCAAACTTTCGCGGCCACA
>CAIWNO010000194.1 GCA_903914045.1 uncultured bacterium
AACACCGCCACGCGCAAAGGCGGCGAAACCGATGAAGGAAAAATCCGCGCGCAGGCCGTGCGCAGCGGCGTGCCAATTGTCACCACTATTTCTGGCGCGCGCGCCGCGGTGCAAGCCATTGCCGGCATGCAGGCCGAGCCATGGAACGTGTTCGCCATTCAAGATTATTTTCCGCACTTGGCGCGCCCCGCTTTCAAGCCCGCGGCAGCGACGCCCGCGCCTGAACACAACCGCGCAAATGACAACGCAAATAATAAAGACATTCACCCATCACCCGTTCACAATTAATGTGCGCCGCGTGCCCCTGGCAGTGCCCACGCTCAATCAAATATCCCGCAATGACCGACCCATTCGCTTTCAAACCAGCGCAACACAACCAACACGCCGCCACACCCACCGCCCACAACCCCCACTTGCATTTTTTAGCATCTGCCTAGAATGCCAACCCACATGTCGCTCAACCTGAATCAATATCTGCCCTCGTGGCTTCCCGCGCTTCCGCAAACCATGCAAATCATTGTTGGCCTCATCGTCATCGTGATTATGTTGCATGTCATCTTGATTGGCTGCGCCTACTCAATCATGTTGGAGCGCAAACTAAGTTCATGGATGCAAGACCGCGTGGGACCAAATCGCACCGGCCCATTCGGCTTGTTGCAACCCATCGCCGACGGTTTGAAATTTCTCATGAAGGAAGAATTTGTTCCCGTTGGCGCCGACAAAATTTTGTTCATGATTGCCCCCGCACTGCTGATGGTTCCCGCCATGATCACATTCACTATTGTTCCGTGGGCCGGCACGCTGAACTTTGACACGCTTCCGTTTGGTCTTGCCGCAACGCTTGGTCTGCAAGGCATCAGCGTGAAAATGTGCGGCGCCGTTGTAAGTATTGGCATGATTTATTTGCTGGCCATTGCAAGTCTTGGCGTGTACGGCGTTGCGCTTGGTGGTTGGGCCAGCAACAGCAAGTTCAGTTTCTTGGGCGGCCTTCGCGCCAGCGCGCAAATGATTTCATATGAAATTCCTATGGGTTTATCGCTACTTTGCATCATTCTTACGGCTGGCAATCTTGACCCATACGGAATTGTTGTGGCACAAACTGGCGGTGGCATGTGGAACATTGTCCAGCAACCCGTCGCCGCCATCATCTTCTATACATGCTTGCTTGCCGAAGCCAACCGCGCGCCATTTGATTTGGCCGAAGCGGAAAGCGAACTGGTTGGCGGCTACCACACCGAATATTCCAGCATGCGCTTCGCCATGTTTTTCCTGGGCGAATATTTCCATCTCATCACCGGCGCGGCGTTCTTTAGCTTGCTGTTCCTTGGCGGCTGGAGCATCAGTCCATTCGGTTTATGGTTCGACTTGCCAGCCGAGGGCAGCCTGCTTCTCATCGCCGCGCAATTTGCCGTGATGATGGCCAAGGTCACATTCATGGTCGCATTCGCCATGGCCATTCGCTGGACGCTTCCGCGCTTTCGCTTTGATCAACTCATGCGCCTGGCCTGGGAAGGTCTCATTCCAA
>CAIWNO010000195.1 GCA_903914045.1 uncultured bacterium
CTCGGTGTATGGGAAAAAGCTGGGACGCATGCGCACCTCCGCCTCTGGACCAAAGCACGCGCGCGCACATTGCCACAGCGCGGTCTTTAAGTCAACCATGGAAACATTTTTGTCAACGCACAACCCTTCCACCTGGTGGAACATGGAGAAGTGCGTGGCGTCATGCGTGTCTGGTCTATACACGCGCCCTACCGCCACAATCTTCAGCGGCGGCTTTTCTTTTTCCATGGTGCGAATTTGCACGGTGCTAGTTTGCGTGCGAAGCAATCTGCGAATGCCGCCCTGCTCCGCCATGTAAAAATTATCCGTGCCTTCGCGCGCGGGGTGCCCCTCTGGAATATTCAGCGCGGTAAAATTGTGCCACTCGTCCTCCACTTCTGGTCCCTCGGCCACGCGAAAACCCATGCGCCCAAAAATATCAACGATGTCGGCGATGGTGCGCGTGAGCACGTGACGGCGACCAACACCCGCTGGTAAACCAGGCTCGGTCATGTCAATGTCTGGACCGCTTTGCGCGCCGCCCGCGGCTTTTGCAAGCGCAAACTGCGCCTCCAACTTTTGCTTCATGGCGTTCAGTTGTTTACCCAACGTTGGTTTTTTTTCTTTGGGCGCGCCGCGCAACGCCTCCATCATGGCGCCAACTCGACCAGATGTTCCAAGCCATGCAATGCGCCATGCCTCCACTTGCGCGGAAGTTGTGGCGGCGGCAAGCGCGGCAAGCGCCTCTTGTTCGTGTGTGTCAATGGATTCAAGCACGCACAAAGTTTAGCGATTTTGCTTTGTTCAAGCGTGGGGAGTTCATGGTGATCAACCGTCATACATTTGCAAGCAAATTTGATATGCAAAACGAAGACCGACCACTGTGTTGTAGTGTTCATGCGCATCCCGCATATCCAAGTGCCGCTCGCTTGATGCGCAGTCGAAACACATCATGAAATAATTTTTACTAAAATTTTTCCAGCGGCACTGTGCGAAAGCGTGACCGGCTTGCCGCGCACTGCTTGCACCGTCAGGGAATTCCCTTGAGTGCTCACGCTGTGCACCACCAAGTTTGCTCCTGGCTTCAAGCCACTTTCGGCTACAAACTTCAAAAACGCGCGGTTCTGATCCATGATGCGCACAATGCACACGCGTTCACGCGCGCGACATTTCGCCAATGGCTTGCTGCGCGTCTCGGACACATTTCCAGCCGCGTCGGGAATGGGGTCGCCATGCGGATCGGTTGAAGGCCGACCAAGAAATTCATCAAGGCGATCCAAAATGCGCGCGGACAAGGCGTGCTCAAGCCGTTCGGCCTCCTCATGCACATCGGCCCAATCCAAGTTCAATGTGCGCACTAAAAATGTTTCAATCACGCGGTGTCGTCGCAGCACATCCAGCGCAATCTTGTTGCCCTTGGCGGTCAACGCAATGCCGCTATAGGGTTCGGCTTTCACCAAGCGCGCCAGCGAAAGCCGCTTGATCATGCTGGTGGCGGTGCCTTTGGTCACGCCCAACTCCTGCGCCAAACGCACCACTCCCGCTTCGCCGCTGGGCGATTCTCGGCACAAGGCATAGAGCGCCTTGATGTAATTTTCTACGGTTTCCGTGGCCATTGCGCTTGCATGGTAGCGGGCAACACGCTTTGAACAAAGTGTTTGAGCGGGTGTTCATTAAAAGTTTGATTAGTCAAACTTATTTGATAAACTCATTCCAAGCGCGTTGACGCTTGCATTGGCAAGGCTTGACGCATTTGGAATATTTTTCATGAGCTCCCCACAACAGAACAACTCCGCCTGGCGCACCAAGAGCAACGCCCACTCATTGCCAGAGGCCTACGCCACCGTGCCCGTGCCCATGCATGGATCGCGCTTGCGAAAACTCATGGCGTTTAGTGGTCCGGGACTCATGGTGGCCGTGGGCTACATGGACCCCGGCAATTGGGCCACGGACTTGGCGGGCGGCGCGCAATTTGGATACACGCTGCTCAGCGTGGTGTTGATCTCCAACATCATGGCCATTTTGCTGCAGCACTTGGCGGTGAAACTTGGCGTGGTGGCAGAGCGGGATTTAGCGCAGGCCTGTCGCGATCACTTCAGCGCACCCGTTTCATTTTGCTTGTGGGTGCTTTGCGAAATCGCAATCGCCGCGTGCGACCTTGCGGAAGTCATTGGTTCCGCCATCGCGCTGAACCTGCTCTTTGGAATTCCGCTGGTGTGGGGCGTGTGCATCACGGCCACGGATGTGTTGATGATTCTATTTCTGCAAACTAAAGGCTGGCGCTATCTAGAGGCGTTGGTGGCCGGGCTTGTCTTTCTCATTGGCGCTTGTTTTGCCTATGAAATCATCGCCTCGCGTCCTGAACTTCCCGCGCTGTTACGCGGACTTGTGCCCACGCCAGAAATCGTGGTGAACCCAGCCATGCTTTATATTTCAATCGGCATTCTGGGCGCCACGGTCATGCCGCACAATTTATATTTGCACTCCGCCATTGTGCAAACGCGCAACTATCCGCGCGACTATGCTGGCAAATCCATGGCCATTCGATACGCCACGGCGGATTCCACCATCGCGCTTCTGTTCGCGTTCTTCATTAACGCGGCCATTCTTGTTCTGGCCGCCGCCTCGTTTCACACATCAGGCCATGAAGATGTCGCTGGAATTGAGGACGCTTACAAATTGCTCACGCCCGTGTTGGGTGCGACGATGGCAAGCACCGTGTTCGCCATTGCCCTACTGGCCTCGGGGCAAAATTCCACGCTCACTGGAACACTCGCGGGTCAAGTGGTCATGGAAGGATTCCTGAATATCCGACTCACTCCGTGGTTGCGCCGCTTGATCACGCGGCTGATCGCCATTATTCCCGCGGTGATTGTGGCCGCCATGTACGGCGCCACAGGCGTGAACAAATTATTGATCTTAAGCCAAGTGATTTTGTCCCTGCAACTTTCATTCGCGGTGATGCCACTGGTGTGGTTCACAAGCAGTAAGTTAAAAATGGGCCGCTTCGCCAACTCCATCACGCTCGCAACCACGGCGTGGATTGTGACGGCGATCATTGTGACGCTGAACGCGTATTTACTTGTGCAGATCTTTCAAGGATGAACGCGTTCATGCTGGCGCAGATCTTGAAAGCATGAACGCGTTCATGCTGGCGCAGATCTTGCAAGGATGAGCGTTTGCCTGCAACAATCGCGCACAATTCAAGCGCACAATTGCAACCAACGAATCTTCCCATCACCAACAGCGCGCAACTATTGCATCACTTCACGCTTGCGCAACTCAAAGTAGCACTTGGCGCAGGCGCGCACGTCTACCAACGCGTCGTGGCCGCCTTCAAATGGATCGCCAAATAATTTCACATGCAACTCCTGCAACTTGGGCCACTTGTTGCCGTAGTTGCCAGCAATAGCGCAGAAATCCGTAGAGGCCTGCATGGTGCAGACGCGCGGTTTCTGCAACACAACATTGGGCCGCCCCGCCCGCAAAAACTCCGCGCCCAGAATATTTTCGTCAAAGGACATGTTGTGCGCGAACAACTTGTCCGCGGCCACCATGTCCGCGGCGATTTCATCCAGCGCAACTTTCAAATCAACGCCGTCGCGCATGGCCATCTCCGTGGTAATGCCATGAATGCGCGA
>CAIWNO010000196.1 GCA_903914045.1 uncultured bacterium
CAGGCTTGGTGCTGGCGTACGGGCGAAAAATGGTCGCAAAGCGCGAGACATCAATGCCTGGTCCAGAATCAATCACATCAATTCGATAGCCACTTTCGTGCAATTTGTTGGCTGGGACAGCTTCAATGCGAAGCAGTAATTCGCCACGGCTTTCGCCCACAGCAACATGGCCGTCAGGACTCATGGCTTGAACTGCGTTGATGATTAAATTAAGAATGGCTTGTTTCAACAATCCAGAGTCAACATTGCATATTGCGGGCGTGGCTGGATTGTCGATGCGCATGAGCACGCCCGCGCGCTCCGCTTGGGGGTGAAAAAAATCCGCCAACTCTTGCACAAGCTCACGCAAGTCGCGTGGCTGCGGATCAAGTTTCATTCGGCCTGCGAAGCGCAGGAAGTCGCTCAAAATATCTTTCAATCGACTGGACTCTCGCGCCAACGCGTCGGCGCGCTTGATAGCGGTGGCGCGTACTGGTTCTGGCAATTCGGAGTCAAGCACTTCTTCGCGCAGCAACTGCGCGTTGAGCGTGAGTGTGGAAAGTGGATTTTTAATTTCGTGCGCCAGGCCGCTGGTCATGCTTCCGAGTTCCGCCAATCTTTCAGCAGATTGCGCACGTCTTTCAGCGGCGAGTGCGTGGGCAGCGCGCCGGCGCAATGAACCCGCCGCAGCAAGGCCGGCTAGAACCGCGCCTATCACGGCACCAAAAAAAATTGCTGGAATGGAATTCATCATGAGATAACAATGTCCAAAGAATGACGAGGTGAAATAGAAACGCCCGCCTTGTGAAAGAAAGGCGGGCGTTCAAGATTTAAAATATGAATACTAAAATAAAAAGAAGTGTTGCTTTCAAATCCAATCACATATTTTCGACTTATGAGGTCTGAGTTGGAGTTTCAGTTGGAACACGGCTTGATTGCACTTTCGTGGCAGACCAACCCTTGGCACCTTTGGTTGCGGAGTAGGTGACTGCTTCACCATCGCGCAAAGTGCGGAAGCCGGCTTCTTGCTCAATGGTTGAGAAGTGGACGAAAATATCTTCGCCTTGAGGACCAACAACAAATCCAAAACCTTTGCGTGGATCAAACCACTTCACGGTTCCTTGGACATTGACGAATTCAGTTTCATTGCTCATTGAATGGATCTCCAGAAATTCAAAATCACCCACCGACGCTATATAAGTCATTGTGCATCCAATTTGGCACTTGTGCAAGGGAAATTTGAAAAACATTCGTAAGTAATTTGTCCCCTAGAACTTTGGCGTAAGGCTAGCCACGAGCGCAGGATAAAGGATAATTCACCGATATTTCTAGGGCAAATTGATAGATTTAAGATTTGCAGGGCATCTGACATTTGATATTTAGCCATCTGAAATTAGCCAAATGAGTCCAAAAAAAACCCGCTCATTTGATTGAGCGGGTATTGAAAGTCCCAAAATACGAACATCGCATGTGAACCAAATCGGTTCACGCAATGACGGATATGTCAGTTCGCTGGCGCTGGTTCCGGTGTCAAGAGGGCCTTGCGGCTCAACTTAATACGACCGTTCTCATCGACATTGATCACTTTCACCTTGATTGACTCGCCAATTTTCACGTGCTCAAGAACATTCTTGACAAAGCCGTGAGCGAGTTCGGAGATGTGGCACATGCCGTCGGTGCCAGGCACCAACTCCACGAATGCGCCGAAC
>CAIWNO010000197.1 GCA_903914045.1 uncultured bacterium
GTTGTACGCGGACGTCGGCCACTTTGGAAAGTTTCCCATTCAAATTGCTTGGTACACATTTGTACTGCCCGCGCTTTTACTGAATTACTTTGGGCAAGGCGCGTATGTGCTGGACTTTCTGCGTCATGGATCGCCCGATGCAGAGGCCATTCATTCGTTGCGCCCATTTTATGGAATGGCACCAGAGTGGAGCATTGTGCCACTGGTCATCATCGCAACCATCGCCGCAATTATTGCAAGTCAAGCCATGATTAGCGGTGTGTTCAGCATTGCGCGCCAAGCGGTGCGGCTTGGATATTTGCCGCGCCTGCGCGTGGTGCACACCAGTAGCGACACCGAGGGACAAATTTATTTGCCCGCGGTCAACTTGATTATGTTGGTGGGTTGCGTGATGACAGTGATTCTGTTTCCAAGCAGCGAAAAACTTGGCAGCGCGTACGGCATCGCGGTCACGGGCAACATGATCATCACCACCATTTTATTCGGCGTCATGGCGCGGCGCCTGTGGCGTTGGAAGCGTTGGCAAGTGATTGTTGTTGGATCTTTTTTCTTGAGCATTGATGGATTATTTTTTGGAGCCAACATGCTCAAAGTGCTGACAGGTGGCTGGTTCGCCATTGTGATCGCGCTGGGCGCCACAATGATCATGCTGACATGGCAGCAAGGCTCCTATTTATTGGGCAAAAAATTCGCCGAGACCGCCAGCAATATTCATGAGTTTCTCGCGTCCTTATGGGTGAAAGAAGTTCCCCGCGTGCCGGGCACCGCGGTGTTTCTGACCACCAACAATGCCACGCCGTTCTCCTTGTCTTCATTTGTGGAGCACAGCCATGTCTTGCATCAACAAGTGTTGTTGGTCAGCGTGACGTCAATCAATTTGCCAGTGGCGCCACCGCAACGGCAAATTCGAGTGACATGGATGCCCGACGGTTTCTACAAAGTGTCCGCGCAGTGCGGATTTATGGAGAGTCCCGACATTCCAAAGTTATTGGAGAAGGCGCGTGAGCACGGCCTTGTATGGGATGCTGAAAGCACAACCTACTTCGCGCGGCGCGTGGTGGTGTTGACCACCGGCAATTCACCCATGGCGTTGTGGCGCAAGCGATTGTTCGCATCATTGTCCACCGTCGCCACCGACAGTGTTCGCACTTTTAATTTGCCGCCCAGCCGCGTGGTTGAATTCGGCGTGCAAATGGAGTTATAACTGTGCGCCTGATCGCCTTAAAAATGTTGTTTGGTGACAGCGCAAAGTTCTACGGCATTTTGCTGGGACTGACGTTCGCCACCCTGCTGATTACGCAGCAAGCAGCCATTTTTGTGGGCTTAATGAGCCGCACGTATGCATTGATAGAGGAAACTCCGCAAGCCGATTTGTGGGTCACCGATCCAACAATGCAATTTGTTGATGACACCAAACCCATGCAGGTGACCGCGCTTGACCGCGTGCGCAGCGTCACTGGAATTGAGTGGGCCAGTCCGCTGTTCAAGGGATTGCTTGTGGCCAAGTTGCCAAATGGTGGTCGGCAAATTTGCGATGTGATTGGCGTGGATGACGCAACATTGATTGGCGCACCCGCCATCTTGTTGCAAGGCAAGGTTGAGGACTTGCGCAAGACCGACGCGATTTTTATTGAGAGCCGCGGCGCGGCCAAGCAACTCTTGCAACCGCTCACGGCGGACAAGAACGGACCAAAGCGTCCAATGCAAGTTGGTGACGAGCTGGAGTTGAACGAACGCCGCGCCATTATCGCCGGCATCGCGGAGACGCGGCCGTCGTTTCAAAATGTTCCAACCATTTACACAACCTATTTGCGCGCGGTTGGATTTGCGCCAGCCAATCGACGCACGCTCAGTCTTATTCTGGTGAAGGCGCTGCCAGGACAGAACTTGCTTGAATTGCAGAAGCGCATTCAGACGCAGACTGGCTTGACCGCCTATACACCAGCGGAATTCAGCTGGAAAACACTTGATTATTGGATGACGCAAACGGGCATTCCAATTAATTTTGGCATGGCCATAGTGCTGGGTTTCTTGGTGGGCGTGGCCATCGCCGGACAAATGTTCTACAACTTCACGCTTGACAATTTGCGTTACTTCGGCGCTATGAAAGCCATGGGCGCAACCAGTCGGCAACTGTTAAACATGGTCGCGGTGCAAGGTTTGGCCGCGGGCGTTCTTGGTTTGGGTTTAGGCCTGGGCGCCACGGCGCTTTTTGGTTTAATGATTCCGGGCGATCGCCTGGCGTTCAAACTGACATGGCACTTGCCAATTATTTCAACCTTCGCGGTCATTGTGATTGTGCTTGGCGCCAGCGGACTTTCCATGTGGAAAGTCATTCGCCTTGATCCCAAGGAAGTGTTCAACGGATGAGTGGCGAGCAAGCTATTTTTTGCGAGGGCATTGCCAAGACGTACGGCGAAGGCGAAGCCGCTGTGAAGGCGTTGCGTGGAATAGATTTCACCGCAAACTTTGGTGAGATTGTGGCGTTGGTGGGTCCAAGCGGTTGCGGAAAGACAACGCTTATTTCTATCTTCGCGGCAATCTTGTCGCGCAGCAGCGGGGCGCTTCAACTTGCGGGCGTGGATCCAGACGCCATGACCAATCAAGATCGAACCATATTTCGCCGTGAAAAAGTTGGATTTATTTTTCAGCAGTTCAATTTGGTGCCGCAAATTAGCGTGGTGGAAAATGTGGCTATTCCACTGTTTTTGCGCGGGGAAAACCGCTCCGAAGCGCTTGACCGCGCTGAAAAATTATTGACGGAGGTGGGCCTTCATAATCGCGCGCATAGTCGGCCCTCCAAACTTTCCGGCGGCCAGCAACAACGCGTGGCCATAGCGCGCAGCCTTATTCATGAGCCAAGTATTTTGGTGTGCGACGAGCCCACAAGCGCGCTTGATGGCGCCACGGGTCAGCGCGTGATGGAATTGATTCGTGAGCAAGGCAGGCGACCCGATAGAATTGTTGTTCTTGTGACACACGACGAGCGCATTTATCATTTCGCCGATCGCATTGCGCACATGGACGATGGACTGATCACGCGGATTGTGACGAGCGATGTGGAACTTGCCGCGCTTCAAGCGGTCGCATTTGAAAAAGGAAAAATAAAATGAAAATCAAAATGAAAATTCGCTTCATCATTCTGCCCATCATCTCCGTGCTTGGCATTGGCTTGGCGGTGTACTTGGTCTACAAGCAAAGTCGTCCAGCGCCCAACGCGCCGCCGAGCGGTCAGCCCACCAAGAGTCCGTTTTCAAATCGCGTTGCGGGCAGTGGCTTGGTTGAACCCGCCACGGAAATCATGAACATTGGAACATCCATTCCCGGCACCGTGCAAAGTGTGTCCGTGAAAGAGGGACAATTGGTGAAAAAGGGCGACATTTTATTCACTATTGATCAGCGCGATACGGTTGCGCAATTGGGCGCGGCTAAAGCAAAACTGGAGGTGGCTACTCGTAAAGTGGAGCAGTTGAAATCCATGCCGCACGCGGAGGATGTGGATCGCGCGACGGCTATTGTGGCGCAGCGACAATCCGCGGTGGACGACGCAACCCATCGACTTGAAAGATTAAATGCCGTGGAGGATCAGTCGGCCATCAGCGCCAATGAAAGGCCGACGCGCATGTTTGAAATGAGTTTGACCAAGTCGCGTCTTGATGAGGCGAAGTCGGAATTGGCGCGCATGATGAAGGGCACGTATCCAGAAGATTTAGCCGTGGCCGTGGCGGAGGCCAAGGTTGCCGATGCGGATGTGGCCATGTTGCAAACCGATCTTTTGCAAAGCGATGTGAAGGCGCCGATCGATGGAACCGTGTTGCGCGTGAACGCGCGCGCGGGTGAATTCGCGTCGGCTGGCGCTTTGCGCGAAGGCTTGGTGGTGATGGGTCAACTCACGCCGTTGCATATTCGCGTGGATGTGGATGAATTAGATGCGTGGCGCTTTGACCCCAATGGCAAAGCCGTGGCTATGTTGCGCGGCGGAAAAATAGTTGAATTTCCCATTGAATATGTGCGCACCGTTCCGGTGGTTATTCCCAAGCGCACGCTCACGGGCGAAAATTCCGAACGCATTGACACGCGCGTCATGGAAATGATTTATCGCTTTACACAGGACAATCCGAAAGTTTTACCCGGTCAATTGTTGGATGTCTACATTGACAGCGGATTGATTACGCCGACAACTCCGACAACTCCCGCAAGCGTGCCTGCTCCAGCTGTTGAGCCAGCGAAGCCCAACTGAATGTGCATATACAAGTTGTCGTGGCGAAACATGTTTCACATTGAACGCGCAAGCGATCATTAGCGAACAATCAGAACTGGCCGCGTGCTGCGGTGAACCAAGTCGGTGGCGACGCTACCAAGCAACAGTTTGCTCATGCCGGTCGCGGCGGTTGTTCCAACCACAATCACATCCGAATTGCGATCTTCCGCGACATCAAGCAGCACTTCGACGGCGGAGCCTGGACATGTGAGTCCCTGCACACGCACGCCAGCGTCAGAAAGTTTTTTGGTGCGCTCGGATAAACCGGCGCGCGCAACGGCATCGCTTTCGCCAGCCTCCACAATTGGAACGGCTGGAACTTCAACGCCCACAAATGGCCCAGCCACTTGCGTGGAATGCATCAAGCTCACTTCGGCGTTCTCAAATGGCGCCGCAACGCGCACCGCAAATTCCGCGGCGCGGTCGGCTTCCGCTGAAAAATCGGCCCCAACCAGCAAGTTTTTGAAGGACACGGGGCGCACAGCGTCTGATGGATGCACGACCAACGTTGGAGTGGTTGCCAATTTCAATGTTGAATCCGCCACCGATCCCATGAAGATTCGGCTGAGCATATTTTTTCCGCGGCTTCCAATCACCAATAAATCAGATCCAGACTCGCGCGCGATCTTTGCCACCACTTCCGCGGTGGCGCCTTTAAGCAATTGAACTTGCGTTGGAATGCCACGCTCTATTTCGCACGCGGCTAAGCCGGCCAAACAAACCCGCACTTCCTCTTCGCTTAAGCCGTGGTCGTCCTTGGTGTACGCATGCACCAACAAAAGCGACGCTTTATGCACAAGCGCTAACTCCGCCGCCCAACCAAGCGCCGTCGCGGCGGGGGGCGAGAAGTCCGTTCCAACAGTGATAAGGCGAAGTGGATTCATAATTGATTCGATCTCCGTCAAAGATAGTACGCCCAATTTGTATCTTGCAGTAGTAGCATTTCACATATGAGCACCGCACAGTTAGAGCACCGCGCCGCGCGTATTGCGCTGGTCACTTCCGTGGTGCTGTTGTTGACAAAACTTGCGGCATGGCGTCTGACCGGAAGCACCGCTGTGTTTGGCGACGCCATGGAAAGTGTTGTGAATGTGGCGGCCAGTGCGTTGGTGATTTGGAGCGTGTGGATGGCCAATCGGCCAGCTGACGAAACGCATCCGTACGGTCATGGAAAGGCTGAATTCTTAAGTTCCGCCATTGAAGGCGGCATGATCAGCGTTGCCATGTTGGTGGTCATGGTGCGCAGCGCGCTGGAACTCTTTGATCGCAGCGCGGCCATTGATCATTTTGATTTTGGCTTGCTGCTTCTTGCGTTCACCATCATGGCCAACGGCGGAGTTGGAATGTGGTTGATTCAAGTTGGACGTAAAACAAAAAGTAGCGCGCTGCACGCGGACGGAATTCACTTGATCTCAGACGCGTGGACCAGTGGCGCCGCGGTGCTATCACTGTTGCTTGTGCGTTGGACGGGTTTGGCATTCATCGATCCAATCATTGCATTGATCATGGCGGTGTGGGTGGGCTTTGTTGGCTATCGACTCATTCGCCGCGCGCTTGGTGATTTACTTGATGAGCAGGATCTTGCGGACTTGGCCAAGGTTGAAACAATTTTAAAAGATCACGTGCGGGTGGATGGTCCGCTGCCGCGCATTAGTTCATTTCACAAAGTTCGCACACGCCACAGTGGGCGCGATCATTGGGTTGATTTTCATGTGCAACTTCCGGGCGACATGGATTTAAAAACAGCGCACGATGTGGCCAGCGAAATTGAAAATAAAATTGAGGCCGCTCTAGGCGGAACCGCCACGGCGCACATTGAACCCGCGCGCTGAACGCAATTTTTGAAGCATTTTCAAGCGGTTTTCACAACAAGAGCCAGCCGACCAACGCGCACAAAGCCACAATGGCAGGCACTGGAATACTTTTGCGACGCAGCAAGGCGAACGCCGCCAAATACAGAAGCATCATGATCGTTGTTGGCCCAATCACAATGGAACCAAATGGGCGGATCACCAACGCGGGCGCGATGGAGCCAATTAGCGCGGCGAACAATAAGCCAACCACCGCCGCATTCACGCCTGACAACATTCCGCGCGCCCACGCACGGTGTTTGAGCGTTTCCCAAAATGGAAGCGCCGCGGTCATGAGCAGCAAGCCTGGAATAAAAATTGCAACTGTGGCCACGCATGCGCCAAAGGTTGGCGACACGGGCAGTGTGCTTGTGGCTCCAAGAAACGTGGCGAAAGTGAAGAGCGGTCCAGGAATGGCTTGCGCAACTCCGTAGCCGGCAAGAAATGTATTTTCATCGACCAAGTCGGTGAGCACAAAGCGGGTTTCTAAAAGTGGCAGCACCACATGTCCGCCACCAAAAACCAGCGAGCCACACTGCGCGAACAGCGCCCACGGTGTCCATGTCACCAGCAAACTGGCAACAAAGAGTGCCAATGCAATCACTGCCGCGCGTTTCGAAATTGTGTTGGTGCAATGCGATGGCTCCAACTCCATAGGCGCCTCGCGCGGCAATACGAACAAACCAGCCGCCGCGCCAATCAACAACACCCAAGCTTGTGAAATTGTGTTGCGCAATAAAAAAGCCAGCAACCCCGCGGCCACCACAATTGTTTTACGCCGTAAATCTGGCGCAAGCATGACAAACATTTGCATCGCCGCCAAAGCCACCACAGCAACCGCGGCCGCTTTTAGTCCTTGCAGCCACCCTGCGTTTGAAAGTTCGCCTGGATACAGCACTGTCATGGACACGGCGTACATCATCAAAGCGCTGGGCAAGGTGAAGCCAATCCACGCCGCAAGTCCGCCAATAATTCCAGCGCGCTCCACGCCAATGGCGTAGCCAACCTGACTGCTTGATGGCCCAGGTAAGAAATGCGACAGCGCAACAAGATCCGCGAATCGCTCTTGGGTGATCCATCTTCGACGCGTGACAAAGGCCTCTTGGAAATATCCAAGGTGCGCCACGGGTCCGCCAAATGAAAAGCATCCAAGTCGCAGGAAGACCAGAAATGTTTCACCAATGCGTTTGAAATTCATGTGATTGGTAGACTCGCCGCCTCAAATGCTAACGCCGTTTGTCACCACCTTGATAATTGGATTTGGCGGAGGCATGGGCGCGGCCATGCGCTTTCTGATTTATTTTTTTCTAGACCGCGGACGTCTTTGGCCGCAGTGGAAAATATTGCTGTGCATTAATTTGCTGGGCTCGCTTGCAATTGGCTATCTCGGCGGTTTTATGCTGAAAATGCATGGGAATTATTCCCAACTTATCGCTGATGTGATGCTGACCGGATTTCTTGGTGGCTTCACCACCTTCAGCGCGTTCATGATTGAATCAACGGAAGGTCTGCAAAATAAGCGCGCGCGCGGCGCGGCGTTCTTCATTGGTGTCAGCATTGTTGGTGGTATGGCGTTGGCATGGCTTGGTCAAAGGTTAAGCTCATGAATTCCAAATCACCACCCGCGCTGCCTTCGATCTGGCTCATGCTTGCGGTTGTTTTTGGCGGCGGCACCATGGGAACAATGTTGCGCTATGGCGCAGGGAAAGTGTGTCCAATCATTCAGGCCGATCCTTGGGTCGCCGTTCTTGTCGTGAATCTGATCGCCACATTTTTTGCCGCTTGGGTTGGGCGGAAATATTTAATTCTGTCTCGTGAACGCTTTGTGGATGTGGTTGATCCGTTTCACAAAAAAAATCCGCTGTTCAATTTATTTTTTGTCTCTGGGTGCATGGGTGGCTTGAGCACCTTCAGTTCGTTGTCGCAAGAATTGTGCGAGCAGTTGGCGCGCGGGGACTTCCGTCAATTTGCTCTGAATCTGGGGCTTTCGCTCATTCTTGGAATGATTGTGGGAGCGCTCGGTTTAAGGCTAGGTCAAGCCACAAGATGATCCGATAGGCTTTGTGCATGGCAACAAGCAACAAATCAGGTAGACCAAAACCCGTGGACGCCTGGAGTGGCGCGCCGCTGAACATGACCACATTGCGCAAGTTATGGAAGCCGCGGCGCGACGCATATTCCAAGGCGCATTTGTATGAGGAGGTGCGCGTTCGTATTCATCGCGCGTTGACGTGGCTGGAATTTTCAGAGCGATGCGATGTCCGCGAAGACTTGGACGCGAAATTGATCGCGCAGTGGATTGCGTTCACCGCTCTCACAAGTCAGTGGAACAAAAAAACCAAAGCGCCAGAACCCGACGCCGCGGCGACTCGCTTGTTCATACAACAAATACTGGATCATGATCAAGATGGCCTCATGCAGATGGTGTTGGAAACAAATGACCGCGCCGCGCGCGCGTTGTTTGAGGACGCGTATCTAGCCAAGCAGTTCAAATCGCGCGAGACATCTCAAAATTCAAAGCCGCGTAATGGAAGTGGCAAGACTTTTACGACCAAGTCCACCATGGAGGATATTTTAGAGCACGCGCAATTTCAGCCGTGGTTGGAGGCTGTTTTAGAGCGCATTCTCTTTGTTCGCAATCAACTTGTGCACGGTGGCAGTACTTACAACGGGCGCTTGAACCGCGTTGCTGTGCGCCGCGCCAGTTCGCTTCTTGAACATGTGGTTGCGTGCTTCATGCAAATCTTAATGGAGCATGGCTACACGGATGACTGGGGCGACTTGTGCTACTCGCCACTTGCGGATTGAAATGTTGAACTTGTTTCGGACGTGAACATGTACCCGTAACCTGTTGAGAACGAAATTTTTATTCTCTGTGATGCGAAAATTTTTCCATCCCAGTTCAAGACTGATTTGATGCGCCCGCTTCGCCCGCGAAACATTTGTTGGAGCTTCTTCAAAGATAGTCACCCCGCTTCGGGGCGCGGTCCGTCATTGGTCGCGTCACGCTTGTTGCGGCGGCTGCCTGCGCGCGGCGCTCCGCGATGCAATGCTTCAGGTCCATACTTGCGCGCCACCGCGTCGGTGATTGAATCCAATTTGCGTTGAACCTCGGCGGCGGCATCTGGAAATAGTTCCGGCTGCACTTGCGCGCCCGCGCGATCTAAGCGCTCCACGCTCATGCCAATTAAACGAAGTGGCAGCGCGCTTTCACGCCGCCACGCGGCAAGCAGGGCATCGGCCGCTTGCCAAATGGTTTTGGTTGAATCGGTGAACGGATTCAGCTTCTTTTGCCGTGAAAACGTATCAAAATTAGCCAGCCGTACTTTCAATGTCACGCATTTCGCAAGCCCATCACAGGCTCGTAACCGCAAAGCCACACGATCGCATTGCTCTTGCAGAATCGAACGAAGGACATTCATGTCGCCAATGTTGCGCTCAAAGGTTTCCTCTTGTCCAACGCTTTTGGCGTCATGCTCCGTAATCACTTCGCGCTCATCAATGCCCAACGCAAACTGCCGCCACTGCGCGCCAGATTCACCCAGTCGCGCGCGCGCTTGGTCCTCGCTTAGATTTTGCAAATCACCAAATGTATGAATGCCGGCATTGATGAACTTTGGAAGTGTCTTCGGTCCCACGCCCCACATTTTAGAAATAGCCAGTGGCGCCAAAATGCCACGCGTCTGCTCGGATGAAATAATGGTCAAGCCATTTGGCTTGCGCAAGTCGCTGGCAATCTTGGCCACAAATTTTGATGTGGCCACGCCAACGCTCACGGTTAATTTTAATTCCTTATACACGCGCGCGCGAATTGCCATTGCAATAGTTGGACCGCTGCCCAAAAGCAATTGCGAACCAGAGACATCCACAAACGCTTCATCCACGCTGATGGGTTCAACAAGCGGAGATTGGTCACGTAAAATATTCATAAAGCGCAGACTGATTTCGCTGTAGCGATCAAAGCGCGGCGCACGAACTGCGGCATGCGGGCATTTTGCCAAGGCCAACGCCATGGGCATGGCGCTGTGACAGCCAAACTTGCGCGCCTCATAGCTTGCCGCGGCCACCACGCCGCGACCGCCTTCGCCACCCACCAAAACCGGCACGCCTTTCAAAGTTGGGTCATCAAGTTGCTCCACGCTGGCAAAAAAAGCGTCCATATCAGCGTGCAAGACGCATTTTTGCCAAACAGGGCTTGTATTCTCGGACTTTGGCATTTGTGTCTACTTAGTTTAAGTATTTATATTTAATAATTTCATTGACAATGCATCAAATTCATTCACAATACGAATGTAAGAGCGTTCCCAAACTTTCTTAACAAATTATTGCATGTTGAAGCGACGCGTGCGTCGTTCATCCGGGTCGAGTGCGTTGGATGGGTGAAAAGACCCCCAAGGTTTTTTGTTGGGGGCTCAAATTGCAAAAAAGGGCGTGGGCGCTTAAGGAAACTTAAGCGACTCACGCCTTTTCTTTTTTTGCGGTTGCGTAATTTCAATTTGAGTTTGTTTGGATTTCCTACAGGCTTGAAAATGCTTGAAATTCGAAATATCAATTTTTTCATAGCATGAGCGAATGATTGATCCAGTTGAAACAGTTTCTCCTACGCTTCTCGACGCATGGTCGAACGTTCTTGGAGCATTCCACCCTCTGATTGTTCATTTTCCAATTGCGCTAGCCATAGTCGCGGCGCTTGCCATGTTGTGGAATTGGATTTGGCAGCACGACGGCTTTGGAGAATTTGCATTCCACTGCACGTGGATTGCGGCGCTCGCCAGCGTTTTTGTGGCCGCAAGTGGATGGTTCTTTGTCGATCCTGATCAAAAAATTACATCTTGGGACTCTTTGTTGGACTCGATTTTAACTGTGTTTCCAGCCGCACTTGCTTGGTTCTCCGGCAAAGCAGATCAAAGCCAGACATTGAATTTGCACCGCTGGGTTGGCATTGGAAGTTCAGCGGGATTGATCGCTTTGACATTCATGACTTCGCTTGTGCGCAGCGACTCGTGGCCAGGCTTGTTAAAAATTTCTCGCATCACTTCGCTTGTTGTTGCAATCGCAATTGGAATCACCGCACATTTTGGCGGCGACATGGTGTGGGGCGAGGGACAAGTCACTACGCCACTTTCGGCAGCTTTGTCAGCGAGTTGGACAGCCGTTGTGGGAAATCATGACCAGGTACACGCAACGGAAATAGCTCCGCCGCCAGTGATTGCACCGTTAACGCCAGTTGTTCCGGCAACTTCAACTGCGCCCGCAACTGCGCCACCAACTTTGCCACTAACGCCTGCCACAACAGAGGCGCCAAAGCCAATTGCAAACACATTTTTGAATAACGCATTCGGATTCAGCTCCATGCTTGCCGTGGCTGTACTACAAACAACTCCGCCAAGTACGCCGCCCGCAGCAGCACCGACCGCACCAACCTCACCGACCACGACGCCTGCGGTCATTCCAGCGGCTACTCCCATGGAAATTCCAAAAGATCTTGAGTACAACAAAAACATTCTTCCAATACTTGAAGCGCGTTGTTGGGACTGCCACGGCAAAGGCGTGGCCAAAGGTGGTGTGGCGTTTGATCATGTGGCGGAGTTGATTGTGAAAGAGCCATTGGTGAAAAGTAAGCAAGTTCCAATTATTCTTGCGGGCAAACCAGCCTCAAGCGCCATGATGAAAGCGATTCAGAAACCAATGACCGCCAAGGGGCATATGCCGCCCAAAGGCGCGCGACTTATGGCGGATCAAATTGCTTTGATTGAAGCCTGGATTCAGCAAGGCGCGAAAGTTGTGAATCCGCCCAAGCCCTAGAGCTAGTACTCGAGCAAGTACTCGAGCAAGTACTCGAGCAAATTCTAAACCGCGACAAATTTCACGGCCGCGATAAGCAACACACATCCAAGCAGAATGCGCAACCCCCATTGAGACGAGGCGCGCGCGCTGTATGTTGAGCCAAACCATCCGCCCACAATGGCCGCGGCGCAGGCCCACCACAGCCACGGTGGATATTCAACACTTTGGCGAATGACACCACCAAGCGCGGCAATTGAATTGACAAAGATAAATGGCGCGGACACCGCCGCGGCTTCGCGTGGCGTGGCCCACGCGCACAAGATAAGTAGGGGAGTGAGAAAAATGCCACCGCCCACGCCAACAAGTCCGGAAAGAAATCCAATTGCCGCGCCGCACGCCAAGGCGTCAACGACAACAAGCGGCTTGATCGAAAAATCTTTTTGCGGCATAAATAGTCTGATCGCCGCAAGCAGCAATGTTGCGGCCACCAATATTTTGAACGCGCTCTCCTGAATGGCAAGCGTGCCGCCCCAATAGGCGAACGGTATGGACGTAACCATGAACGGCCACAGCAAGCGCCAGCGAAAGTGTCCCGCTTTGACAAACGCAAATGTGGTCAGTGCCGAGACCATGATGTTCAAAACAAGCGCCGATGGCCGCATGAACGCCGCGCTGACGCCAAACAACGCCATGATGGCCAGAAAGCCCGAGGCACCGCCGTGGCCAACGCTGGCATACAGCGCCGCGATTATTCCAATTAGCACAATGAACATCACAAGCGCGAAATCGGTGGGCATGTGAATAAGTTTAGTGAGTGCAATTATTTAAGTTGCTCGCGCAAGCACGTGCGTCGCTGACGTTCACAATGCGCCGCGCAAACAGCGCATGTTGAATTGCTGTTGCACTGCATTTGCAACGCCAGCCGCCCGCAGTACGTTGCGCCACGCGCGCCACCACGGCGCAATCCATTTGAAGCGGAAAAAAATAAACGTCCCGAGGTGGATTCGAACCACCGACCTGCAGCTTAGAAGGCTGCTGCTCTATCCAACTGAGCTATCGGGACAAGCGATCATTTCAGTCACGGACTTGGATGATTCATCGCCACCAAACGCCGTGGGATGATTGTAATAGTGCGAGCCCTGATTGCGTTGTGGTGATTTTGGGAACAATTTGTCGTGTCAAGCACATGATCGCCAACGCGTGTCGCGCACTTGTGCTGTGCTCCCAATAAACTTAAACTGCACTTTGGATGTTTCGAACCCGCATTCGAATTTTAATCGTGGCAACCTTGCTTGCGACAGTCACGATTATTTCCTGCGCGC
This sequence comes from uncultured bacterium, assembly GCA_903914045.1. GTDB lineage: Bacteria > Planctomycetota > Phycisphaerae > Phycisphaerales > SM1A02 > SYAC01. The sequence continues at coordinate 13,221 of CAIWNO010000197.1, forward strand.
TTTATTTCTTGGCTGACGCGATTGTCACTGGCGCCATGAAGGAAAGAGTGATGTCGTTGGCCAGTGGTGTATCCGCGGGCATGGATAAAAATAGAATTAGTCAACTTGCAGGGGAGAAAAATCCACGTCGCGAGCAGGCGGATTTCATCTATTTAAATCAAGTGTTGCAGAAGACGATTCGTGACACGGCATCATTCACAAACCCAATTGTTGGCGCAAGCATTCTAGTTCCAACCCAAAATAATGCCACGTCGGAGTTTGATGTGTTGGTGGCAAGTGATGAGTCCTCCAAACTGCGTAGGCCGTTCAACCCAAGTGATGTCCAATTTCGGTTTGAATTGAACGGCCAGCCATGCGCGGCGGCGTTCCTGTCCGATGAATCTGGTTCATGGATCACTGGCTATGCAGACATCAGCGATGTCAATGGAAAATTAATTGGCATAGTCGAACTTCATGTAGACAGAGCGGTTGTGCAATGGACGCTGTTCAAAATAGTTCTGATGGTGTGGGTGTTTGGCTTAGGAGCCACCATGATCGTAAGTCTCTTGTTGGATCGAGTGGTGAATCTGCAAGCCAAGGCCAATGATCGAAACGAGCACGACAAATTGATTCAGATACTTGAGGCCCAATTGTCCAGTATGACGGATGAGGATTTGTTGCTGACCAAAATTCTGGATTCCGCGCTTGATTTTTCTAAGTGCGAAGCTGGATCGATTTGGATCATGGATCAGGGTCAACTTGTGTTGTGGTACACGCGCAATTTGGTATTGGAGGCGCGCGTGCAAGGGACTCGTGGTGGCATTGCCAACGCACGCATTCCGATATCGCCAAAAAGTATCGCAGGTCATTGCGCCTTGAGCAAAAACATAGTTGTGTTGGATGATGTGTACGAACTTCCCGCTGACTCGACTTTTCAATTTGATCAATCCTTCGACCAAAAGACAGGTTTTCGAACGCGCTGCATGATTTCAATTCCGCTGCTTGGTGCGCAAGGCGCAGTATTGGGCGTCATGCAACTTATAAATCCAGCCGGTCACAAAACCGTCACAAACACTCCGATGGTGGATCGCACAGCAGACTTTGCCATACTTGCGGGACAAGTATTGGAGCGAGCCAGAAATGCCAATGAGTTGTTGATGCGGATGGTTAAAACAGCGGAGCTCCGTGATCCCCACGAGACCGGCGTACATGTGCAGCGAGTCTCGGGCGTGGCGTGCCATTTATATAAAGTATTGGCTGATAAACGCAACGAGTCGCCAATTCTGCGTGATCAAAAGATTTCCGTGCTGCGCGTGGCCGCAACATTGCATGACATTGGCAAGGTTGGAATTCCAGACGCTATTTTGAAGAAGCCCGGTAAGTTGGATGATTCAGAATATAATTTAATGAAGTGGCACACGGTCATAGGCGCGAAGTTGTTTTACGGTTCAGAGAACGCGCTGGAGCAGGCCGCCTCCGAGATCGCGTTGCACCATCAAGAGCGTTGGGATGGAAAGGGATATCCAGGTGAGATTGATTTGTCCGCCGTCGGCACAATTCTTGATGAGTTGAAGGACATGCCGCATTTGGTGGGTCTCAAGGGCAAGGAGACGCCCGAGTTTGCTCGGCTTGTTGGAATTGCGGATGTGTTTGACGCACTTGCAAGTCATCGCCCTTATAAAGAACCTTGGACTGACGAGCAAATTTTAAGCGAGATCAGCAAGACCTCTGGCACCCATTTTGACCCTGAGATTGTCCAGATATTTTTGGAAAATTATGTGGATTTGAAAGCCATTCGCGAGCGCTTTCAAAACCCGCATAAGGCACCACATTCAATTTAAAGTTCAATTGATATTGATTTGGCGTGAATGTTCATTGCCAGTTGCCTAGAGCAACTGGAAATGAAAGGGCGCGATCTTTGTCTGTGTCGATCGGCGCACGTATTGTGTCGCGCTGAAATTAAGAAACGTCGCGCGAGATCTTTTGATAGTGCTCGCGTTCGCCGCGGCCGCGCAATGGATAATCCTTGCGCAGTGGATGCGCGGGAAAATCTTTCCACAATAAAATGCGGCGCAGGTCTGGATGATTTCGAAATCGAATTCCAAACATGTCGAACACTTCGCGCTCCATCCACTCGGCGCCGGGCCACAAGTCCGTGACGGAATCAACAAACAGCGTTGGGTCACTTTCAATACCAGTCGTGTCAATGGATGGATTCAAATACACCTTCAAACGCAAACGGCGCTCAAATTGGAAACTGCATAGGTTGTAGACCACAGCAAAGCGCGCTGGTTGTTCGGCTGGATACTCCAGGTAATCCACGCCCGCCAAATCGCTGAGAAAGTTGTAGCGGCAATTCGGATCGTCGCGCAGAAAGCGCGCAACTTCATGCAGCGATGACTCGGGCACCATCAGCGAAGTTTGTCCACGGAATTCCGTCGCCATAAATTTGACTTGCGTGAAGCGCTCTTTGACAAGGGGCAGCGTGGGGTGATCAAGTTTGGTTGCGGCTGGCATAGGCACACAGTTTAGCCATGATGCGGCGGAAAGTGCGTAGGAATGTGGCGGCGTCAAATAGCTTATTTTTGGCGCTAAAAGACCTTGAATTGGTGGGGGTTGGCATGGACGAATTTACTTCTGAAATCTCTCATCATGTGGGCGCGGCGCCATGGTGGCTTGGTCGAACTCAAAAGCGATCGACTTCAGTACACACGTAAGGAACCAAATTTTTTAAAGTAGGAAATGTGTTGGAAAAAAGGCACGCATTTTCAATATGCGCGTGAATCATGTCAAAGTGCGTCGGTAGCTGGCGGGCGTTCGCTGGCGGAAATAAAATCTATGCAGGGAGAGAAAAATGTATCAATTTAAATTGTTGGCGGTCATGGGTGCGTTGGTGGCGTCTATTGGAGTGTCGAGTTTGACGGGGTGTAAGACACACTCTGAAAAAATTACTGCACCAGATGGATCAGTTCGAGAAATTAAAGATGTAGAGTTTTTGCCAAATTTTAATCCACTCTTGTTCACATACGATGTAAAGGACGAGGGAGTGACAGAACAAGGCCTGAAGGTTCGTAAATGGACTCCAACCAATGGTGGCTTGACAGTATGGGAAGTTGAAGGCAATTTTTTTGGCTTTCAAATTAAAATTAAAGCGCCCATTTTATCCCGAAATGGATCGCGAACTGAAACCGTGGCGGATGAATTCGAGTCATTGCAAGCCGGCGAATACCGTGTTTCAGCTGATTATTTTGCGAATAGCGCTGTGTTGGAAGGGCAAATTGCAGGCACTGACAATTGGCAGGTCATTGTCAGCGGTGATCTGGAAACCGTGGCTATTGCCGCCATGCGCCGTGGCTTGGGTGTGATGGATTTTGAAAATGAGTTTGGCGCGTGGAGTATTCGTGTTGATTCTCCAATTCCTGTGATTGTGACCAAGTTGAATGGTGAGATTATAAATGTGTGTGGCGTGCAAGCCACAATGAAGCCCAATTTTGACTCGACATTGAATGAACGATGCCGCTAAAGCAACGGTGGGAGGAATCCCGGCGGAGGCGAAAGTCTCCGCCGGGGTGTTGCATGTACGCTCTGTGTCGTGGCAATCCATAATCAAAATGTGATTTCGCTTGAATGTGTTTCCAAGGTGTACAGCGGAAATACCCATGCGTTGCGCGATGTGTCGCTGCATGTAGGCGCGGGTGAAATATTTGGTCTGCTTGGGCCAAATGGCGCTGGAAAAAGCACGCTTGTGAAAGTGTTGTTGACCGTGGTGAAGCCAACAGTGGCGCGCGGCGAAATGTTGGGCAAGCCGATTGGCGACAAGAAAACATTGGCACGTGTTGGGTATTTACCTGAGCAACATCGATTGGCGCCCTATCTCACGGCGCGTCAAGCCGTGGAGTTTGTGGCCGCCCTTTCAGGAGTGGACCGAGCCACCAGAAAAAAGCGCGCCGCGGAGTTGCTGGATCGCGTGGGGCTTTCAAAATGGATGGATCGGCGCGTGAATGTTTTTTCGAAAGGCATGCGTCAACGCGCTGGCTTGGCGGCCGCGCTTGTGAATGATCCGCAAATTGTTTTTCTTGACGAGCCAACCGATGGCGTGGACCCGGTCGGCCGCGTTGAAATTCGCGATTTGCTGATTCAGATGCGCCGCGAAGGCCGCACCGTGTTTTTGAACAGCCATTTACTAGGAGAGGCCGAGCAAGTGTGCGACCGCGTCGCCATTTTGGTGCAGGGCCGCGTTGTGAAGCAAGGTCGCATGGATGATTTGCAGAACGAAGGTTCGCGCCA
>CAIWNO010000198.1 GCA_903914045.1 uncultured bacterium
AGCACGCCAACGCCAGGCGCGCCAAATTTGTCCGCCACTAACAACATGACAAACGGTCCGCTGCCACCAACCAATGCCGCAGCGCTGTCGTATGAAACCGCAATGCCAGACACGCGCACTGGTGAAGCGAATAACCGCGGCAACAATCCCAAGTACGCGCCAATGAAAGTGCCGCTAAGCGCGCCCAGCGCAACAAGCCAAGTGGCGCCGCTTGTTTCAACTGACGCATACGCGGGAAGCGCGCACACAAACACAGCCAGTAACGCCCACGCGCAAAATTTGCGCGCGCCTACTTTGTCGGCAATCCATCCACTGAAGACATAGATCACGGACCCGCACCCTGCCGACACCAACGCAATGAAGTCTGCCGTTGATTGCGGCGTGTTGCATGTGCGAATTAAAAATGAAGGCAAGGCCAGGTACAGCGCTGCCACAATCCACGCGTGCACACTGCACATTAAAAATCCAGAGACTAACGCGCGCGGTGATTTGCGCAGCAATGTGCGTAGTGGAAACGCGTCTACTTGTCCGCTGGATTGAAGTATTTCAAATTCGGCGGTCTCACCAACATGTCGGCGCACGAAATAGGCGAACACACCCACACAACTGCCAAAGAAAAATGCCAAGCGCCACGCCCAAGTCATGGCATGTTCGTGTCCAAATATGGAGGAAATAATCAGCGCCACGGTTTGTCCAAGCAATAAACCAGAGTTCACGCCTGCAAGCAAAATGGCCGTGACTAATCCGGTGCGCCGCCGGCCCGCGTGCTCGCTGAGCCAACACAGCGATGAAGGAATTTCTCCGCCTAGCGCCATGCCTTGCACAAGTCGTAGCACTACAAGCAATATTGGCGCAGCAATTCCAAGCGTGGCGTAACCGGGCAGCAGTCCAATCAAACACGTGGTGGCCGCCATTCCCAACACGGTGTGTGAAAATACATATGCGCGACCGCGGCGGTCGGCAATGTGGGCCCACAGAATGCCGCCAAGTGGTCGAGCGAAATATCCCACGGCGAAAATGGCGAAGGCTTTCAGCGTTGAGGACGCCTCGGATTCGGTCGGAAAAAACGCCGCGCCAATTTGCGGGGCAAACACGGCAAAAATGACGAAGTCGTAGAACTCAAACACGCCGCCAAGCGCCGAGATAAATGTGGTTCGCCAAAGCGGTGCGTTCATAACGCAACCGTACCACGGCGGCGGTCTTACATTCGCATTAGCAATTCTTCAACAGCCTTGCGTCGATCGGCTGCTGAATCACCGGCATCGCTTCCAACAGGCGCCACCACACGCGAAGGCGGATTGCCGCTGATAATGCGGGAGCCTTTACTGAATGTGATGTACGAAATTGCCCACGACATGAAAACCAGAATTCGATTATTGAAACCCACCAGCAAAATTAAATGCACAAACAACCATGCCAGCCATGCAATGAGTCCGTGAAACTTCAGGCCAGCAACTTCCGCCACCGCCTTGGCGCGGCCAATAGTTGCCATTGAACCCTTATCAAAATATTCAAACTTCCCGCGCTCCATTATTTGCGCGCTATTTGTGGTGTTTACATTTGACGTTGTATTCGGCGCGTTGCTTGTTGTCTTGCGCACGCCAGCCCGAACTTCGTGCGCAATTATTTTTGCCACAAATTGACCCATTTGCGTTGCCGCCGGAGCAACTCCTGGAACCGCGTGACCGGTTTTGGAGCACTTCATGGACGCCATGTCGCCAATCACAAAAACATTTGGCGCGCCCATGACCGAGCAATCTGGTTCCACCAACACGCGTCCATTGCGATCCAATTTTGCGCCAAGTGATGCGCCAAGCGAGCTTGCCTTCACGCCCGCTGACCACACAATGGTGTTGGCGCGAATAGTTTCGCCGTTCACCACCACCCCAGTTTCATCGACATGTGTGACGGACTGTTTGAGGCGAATCTCCACGCCAATTTTTTCCAGCGCTTTCAACGCGGCGTGTGAAGAACTTTCGCTCATGCTTGGCAGAAGTCGATCGCCCGCCTCGATTAAAATAACGCGCGCGTTTTTTGCATTGAAGCGGCGATAGTCCTTGGAAATAGAATCAACACCAAGTTCCTTAATGGCACCAGCAAGTTCAACGCCCGTTGCGCCACCGCCCACCACAATAAAAGTTAAGTGTTCGCGCAGGGCAACCGGATTGGTCTCGGCTTCGGCGTCCTCAAAGGCGCGCAGAATTTTGTTGCGAATAATCATGGCGTCATCAAGCGTCTTCATTCCAGGCGCAAATGGCGCCCACTGATCGTTTCCAAAATAACTTGAATTTGCGCCCGCGGCCAAAATCAGATAATCAAAGCGCGCGCTTCGTTTGTTGGAAAATGTAATGCGGCACGCCGCGCAATCAATGGACACAACCTCGTCGTTAAACACATAGGCGTTTGCTTGCTTGCGAAAAATTCGGCGAATGGGAAACGCAATGTTGGAAGTTGGAAGCACGGACGTGGCCACCTGATACAGCAGGGGTTGAAACAAGTGGTGATTTTCCTTGTCAATCAACACCACATTCACCGGCGCCTTGGCCAGGGCCTGTACGGCTGCAACCCCCCCAAATCCGCCGCCAATAACAACAACTATGGGTGAGTCAATGTTTGGTTTTGTCATTGGGTCATTCGCACAATTTGGTGGTGAGGGTTTATCAAGCGTCCGATTGTAGGCATGTGTTGATGAGCGCCGTTAAGATTGATATATCACTGCATGAATAATTTTGCGATGGAAATCACGGGCACCGCCCGCGCCACGCAAAACACAAAAAACAAACACCCGCACAGTGGAGCAAATACAAATGGACACAAACACACAAATGGATGCACAGAACGCAAACAAGTCCGCACAATTTTTCCCCGCGCAAACAACTCGCGCGCGAATTCGCCAACTGGCCGCACCCGCGTTACTGACACTTGTGGGTTGCGCGGCGTTGTTGTTGGCCGCGCGGCCAAACGCCGTCACGCAAGAATCACGCGGCAAGCCGGTGAGCATTACCAGTGAAAGCACGCCTTTCGGAATGAGTTTGTTCCGATTGTGGAGCAATGGCGACATTGAAGTCATGGTGCTTGGCCAAAACAATGTCTGGTCAGATTGGAAAAGCGTTGCGACCGGCCAAGGCGGTTACGCGCCCAGTACGAATCCCAACCAGTGATATGTCATTGCGGCGCACCACGCCAAGGTGATTTGCAAAGTGGTCACGCGCGTGCGTTGCGTTGTTGGCGGCATGCGCGGCACACCATGGCCAGATGGCTTTAGTGCGCGTGAATCATTTTTGACATGTTGAAGATGGGCATAAGCATTGCGGCGGCAATTCCACCAACCACCACGCCCATGACCACAATCAAGATTGGTTCCACCATGCTGGTGGCGCTTTTGATGGAGACTTCAAGATCTTCCTCGGCAACTTGCGCCGCGCTTTCAAGCACTTCGGGCAAGCGACCAGATTTTTCACCGGCCGCAATAATGGCGGCGACATTGCGCGGCACAAATTTAAACTCGCGGAATGTTGGCGCCAACTCGCCGCCGTGGCTCACGCGCTCCTCAACCAATATCCACATGGCGCTGTAGCAAATATTGTTGGTGACATCCTTTAAAATACGCACCACATCAAGCAGCGGAACGCCCGCGCTCAGCAACGTGGCCATAGTGCTGGTAAATCGCGAAACATAGAGGTGGCGAAACATGGGACCAACCACGGGGAAAGTAAGTTTGGCTTTATCTATGGCTTGTCGACCCATCGCGCTTTTCATCCAGAACCATGTTGTGAAACCAATCACCACCAGACCGGGTGCCCAATACATCCAACCGAAGCGAATGAAATCAGAAATGCCCAACAATATTTTTGTTGGCATGGGAAGTTTGTCGCCCTGAATTGCAAACAGGGGTGCGAAGCGCGGCATGACGGCGGTCAGAATTACGATTACCGCAAGCACCGCAACAATTAGCATGATGGCGGGGTATGCCATTGCGCCCTTCACTTGGCGGGTTGTTTTGCGCTGTTTTGCAAGGTCTTTGGCTACGCGAGCCATCATTTCATCCAACATTCCGCTGGCCTCAGCCGCGCGCACCAGACTAATCATGAGCGATGGAAATATTTTTGGCCACTTTGCAAGGGCCGATGAAAAATCTTCGCCTTCGCAAACATCGTCGCGAATGGCGCATGCTAATTCCGCAACAACAGGGCGCGACGCTTGTTCAGCGAACGTGTCCAGTGCTTCTTTCAACGTCACGCCCGTGCGCAACATGATGGCAATTTGTGAGCAAAAAGAAACCGTGTCGTCTTTACGAAACGCATTTTCAAGTCTGCGCTTACGCGTGTTGGCATTGACGGCTTCACCAACAGACGCGCCCGCGTCGCCAAGTTGAATCTCCAGAATGGCAAGTCCCTGTCGGCGAAGTTCACGCACGGCCTCGGCGTGTGATGGCGCCTCTAAAACGCCTCGCGACATTTCTCCGCCTGCCTTGCGCGCTTTGTAATTCCATTTGTGCAAAGCATTTTCAGAAGAATCAATGACGGCAGGCATCGTGCACCTCCTCAGGCGTAGTCAAGCCCGCAAGCACTTTCTGCATTCCATCGTCCCACAGTGATTCAAAACCTTGCTCGCGCAAAAGATTTCGAATGAGCGCGGGGTCGCAGGTGCCACACAACAAGTCATTCATTTTTTCGTCTGGCACCATGAGTTCATACAAGCCAAGTCGACCTTTCAATCCAGTTTCGCGGCACTTTCGGCAACCTACGCCTTTCATTGGCGTGCCTGGCTGAAACGCATAAATACCCATGGCGGTTTTTTGAGACTCGTCCAACTCGCGCGCGGCGGCGCAGTTGGAACAAACGCGACGCACAAGTCGTTGCGCTAATACGCCGCGCAAACTTGCCGCAATAAGAAAGTTTTCAACACCAAGATTTCCTAAACGCGTAATAGCGCTCGGCGCATCGTTGGTGTGCAGAGTGCTTAATACAACGTGGCCAGTTAACGCGGCCTGTACCGCAATTTGAGCGGTTTCACTGTCGCGAATTTCACCAACCATGATGACGTCGGGATCTTGTCGAAGCAAAGAACGCAACGCGCTTGCAAAAGTAAATCCCGCCTTGGGATTAATTTGCGCCTGATGCACGCCTTCAATGTTTGATTCAACAGGATCTTCAACCGTGCTTACATTAATGCTGGTTCGATCGAAATTATTCAGCACGCTATAGAGCGTGGTGCTTTTACCAGAACCGGTTGGACCAGTGACCAAGATAATTCCATAGGGTTGATCAATGACCTTTTGAAATTTATCCATCATGGTGGGGCGAAAGCCAAGTTTTTCAAGACCAAGTTGCGTGCCACTGCTGTCCACAACGCGCATGACTATCTTCTCGCCAAATTTTCCTGGAAGCGTGCTCACGCGCAAATCAATTGGTCGGCCATTCACGCGCACGCTAATTTCGCCGTCTTGCGGAGTGCGGCGCTCACTAATGTCCATGTGCGCCATGATTTTAATTCGGCTTGAAATAGCGGCATTCATGCGCCATGGTGGCGACATGCGATGACTCAACACGCCATCAATGCGAAATCGAACGCGCATTTTTCCATCGTCGGGTTCAATGTGAATATCGCTGGCGCCTTCTTCCACCGCGGAACAAATGGCAAAGTTAACCAACTTCACCACGGGACCCATGTCGTCGTTGTCGGTGCCACCAACCATTTCGTCAATTTGTTTTTCTTGCAACGTGTAGTTGCCACCCTGGCTGTCATCCAACATCTCGTTGACAATTTCTTGCGCCTTCTCTTGCACGGCGCCTTCGGTGCCCGCGTCCGCAAGAAGGGCATCTAGGCGATCTTCTGGACTTGCGACAAAGCGCACGTGAAACCCGCACTCGCGCTGGGCAAGTTCACGCACGTGTTCGTTTTGTGGATCGGCGGTCGCAACAACCAAAGTGTCTTGCTCGCGGCGCAACGGAACAATGCGATGTTCGCGGCGCATGGGCTCTGGCAATAGTTTCATCACGGCCGAGTCGGCCTCTAAACTTGGCTCCGCAATAAAAACTAATTTTAAACTTCGCGCCACAGCTTTAAGCATGGTTGTGCTGTCGACCAACTTCATTTGCAACAACACCTCACCCAACAACATTCGTTGATTGCTAGCGGATTGACGGCGCAAAGCTTCAAGTAATTGCGCCAGTGTGATCGCGCCGTCGTCAATTAATGCTTGACCAACACGCGGAAGCGAGCGCATTTCCGCATTGGAAGGCACGGCACCAGTTCGCGAATTTAGTTCTGGTTCTTTCATTTTGAACCAACAATCATGGTCTTCGATTGGCTTGCCGCACCAAAGCACACTTCAATCACACGATTATCGTAATCAACCGTGACAGAACGATCAGCGATGGCGCGCACGCTTGCGAATGTTCCATCTGGCAGGGCAACGGCATCGCCAACGCGAACTGTTTGATCACCAAACACAGCTAATTCGCCGCGAATGACAGCCTTCAACATCATGCCGGGCAATAGGCCGGGAGTTTTTGTTTGCGCCACAACTGGTGCGTATGCAGCCTTGGTTGGTTCGGCCTCTGGCGCGCCAACGGCCTTGAACGGATCGCGAACGGGGGTGTGGTCAAAAGTCATTTCAATTAATTGCGGACTTGGCTCGGAGTCGGTGCCTGTAAATGAAACGGTGTTTACGCGCGCCTCATTTGTTTGGATTTGGTTTTCAGCCGTAGCTGTTGGCGTTGTTTGACTTGTGACTACTGGTTCTGAAATTGTATTAGCGGCACTCGATGAGTATTTCATTCCCAATCCACAAACCGTAATTGCCAGCACACCTAAAAGCAGAGCAAGTTTCTTGGGCTTCACGCCAAGTCGTTCACTAAGTAATTTCCATTGTTGTTGTGCGTTGTTCATTTGGCGCCGTTCTTCGTGCTTCGTGGCGCGGTGTTCGAAACCGTCGTATCCATTGCGCGGTCTGTGAAATACTCATCAAAGGAAAATGACGCGTCGATTATGGAAATTTCTTGCGGAGCCTTTGGGTTGCATGAAAATTCCATTGATCGCACCGTGACCAATGTTTTTAAACCCTCCGTTGTACGCATCGCGCTAAAGAGAGAATTAAATTGACCCATCATTTGAACTTCTACAGTGCGACGCATGACTTTGGCTCCTTGAACACCAGGAACATCCATAGATGTCAACTTGCCTGATTTAGATTGGTGCTTCAACACACCCTTCGTGTTGGCGGCCTGCGCCAAACTGGTCAACAAGCCACCCTTGTCTGGCGTGTTTGGAAGGGTGTGGCCATGTAGATCAAGTTCCTTGCGCAATCGCTCCACCTCACATTTAATTTCAACCAAACTGTCTTGGCGCGCAGCGGATTCATTGGCAACCGCACGCATTGTGTTGGCTTCTTTTTTCCACCTTATGGCGTGCCAATAGTTTGGAACAATAAACAAGCCCAACAACACAACAGCGATAGCCAACGGAATCCAAGCGGTAAGAACATCGACATTTTTTGGTTGATTATTCAATTCACACCTCCTTGGGCAACGCGCATAGTTCCAGGCTTGCACACTTGCACGCACAACGGAACCTGCAACGAAACCGTAAATTCTTCCACACGCTTGCCCATGAATTCACCAGCCTTGCTTTCAGAAACGGTGACTCCGCGGAAAGCTGCAGATCCGGCAAGCTTGTTCTCCAAATCCACCAAGTCCGTGTTGGCCGCGGCGACACCGCTCAGCACTACCATCATTTGTTTTGGTTCATCTGAAGTTTCAAGTCGCATACCCGTGAGCGTGACATGATCAGGCAACATGTTGGTAATGGTGGCCACCACGGATGACGCCGAAATTGTTGGAAACAGTCCGTCGCTTAGGCGCAATTCGCGCGTCAAATTCGCTTGCTCGCGCGCAAATCCATCCATTACTACATCAAATACTGGAGCCTTTGAAACCAAACTGTAAATTACATTGCGATCTTCAGCGGCAACTCGCTCGCTGTTCCAACTGTGAGCGCTTACGCCCACGCTGAACACCAGTAGCAAAATTCCCAACAATGCAATGCGTCGCTTGGAGCGTTGAGCATGAACCGCGCGACGTGTTTCGGTTGGTAAAAAATCGAGAACTGGAAGGGTCATGCTGCCCTCTTTGAAGAAGTGGTTTGGATATCCAAGCTTGCGGCGCCAAGAGCGGCCGCCCACGTATCGCTTTTCAATTCTTCGTTGCCATTGCTCCAACTTGCGCTGCCAACAGACGCGCTGTCAATGCCGCACACACCCTTGAGTGTGTCCAACAATTCACGCTCACTTGATGGCGCGCCTGAAATCACCATGCGATCTGGCCAGGTGGATTCACCACAAGCCTGACGCAGGCAACGCAACGTTTCCTCCGCCAAAGAACTCCAACGCCACGCGCCGTCTGATTCCTCTGGTTCTAGCGCAATTGAATTGAAAGTTTTGTTTTGATCTTCAGCCATTTCATGCTCACCAGCAATTGACCAGTCGCCTTGCATGGAGCGCACAAATTGCAATTGTCCATCTTTCAGGAGAAGCAAAACGGCTTGCTGTGGTTCAATGTGCATGAACGCAATCATTCCAGTATTCAATCCAGCATGTCGCAACTCAGCGCCGTGAAGCGCCGCGCACGCCGCATTCTCAATGCTGCATGGCGAAAGACCCGAAGCCATGACAGCCTGTGTTGCGTTGCGAATAATGAACAGTGGAACCGCCAACAACAACAACGCGCAACGACCAGACGTTTTGCAGGGAAGCGGCGCATGTTGAATCATGACATCGGCGGCGTTCACACCAAAGCGATCAATGGCTTCAAAGCGCGCGCTGGCAGCTAGTTCTTGTTCATTCATGGTTGGCAGTTGCGCCATATCCATGCGGAATAAATGTGACGCAATGGTGACTCGGCATCGGCAACCGTTCAATCCGGCTTCTGAAACCTTGGCGCTGAATTCACGCAGCGCTGAATCATCCATCGATCGATCAAGTGGGGCGGCTGGTAGTTCAAACGCAACTCGTCGCGTCCATGTTCCATCCGCCGCGCGTTCAATCGCAATGCAACGCAGCGCATCCGCCGCAAAATCCACCGCAACCGCCATTGTTTGTTTGGTCAGAATGTTTTGAAAGTGTCGCATAAACATGCTCCTCGAATAAATTGGAACGCGTATTCAGTCCATATTCAAAAAAATGAAGGAACCCGATTCCCGGATTCCTCTGCTTCCTCCGCCTTAAACGAAACAGAGGAACTCCATTTCGGAGTCCCTCTGTTTTTTATTTAATAATACGGTCGTTTCCGACCGTGTTCCGTCACTCCAGAATTATGGAGTTGGCGTGAACTTGCTTGTGGCTGAGTTCCAAGTCCAGCCCTTTGTAGCATCGGCTTGATTTGCCAAATCTTCTGCGCTGCAATACTTGGCCGTTACAAGAGCATTCAAATCCGTGGTTGAATACGACTGAGCGTTTGTCAGCGTAATCGTTGCTCCACCTGGCTTGAACTGATTCAAACGTGTCACCATGGTTGTGATTTGTGAAGCACGAGCAGAAGCCGCGCTTGTGTTTGCGTCACTCATGGCACCGACTACGCCTGGAATGACCAAGGCAGCCAACACGCCAAGAATTACAACCACAATAAGAATTTCAATCAGTGTGAATCCACGACGCTTCAAACCCGATGAGTTGTTCTGTTTTTCAATTGTCATTTGTGCATTCGTCATATCAGTTTCCTTTCGAATAGATGCGAAGTGTCATTTATCAACTCATCAACACAATTCAATTCAAATTTTGATGTGCAAAAATATTTGCAAATGTATTTTGATTTTTAATTGTTATAGACACAGCACGCATTGCCTTGAATCCAATAACAACGTGATTTCACTTTTTACTATCTTTTAAGGCATTCTTTTGCTCTTTTTGTAAGAGACAACAGATTGTGAATAGAGGTAGTAATCATGACACAACAAGATTTCAATTTAAGTTTTTTTTCCAAGCAAGGCTTAAACCCAACAGGCTTCACCTTAATCGAAGCACTTATTGCCATAGTTATTGTGGCCATGGTGGCCAGCGCGGCGGCGGTGGGCATGGGTGTATCGATTGCAACCCAGGAAGACGCGCGCCTGGCGCAACTTGCCACACAAGCGGCGCAGCAACAAGTTTCATTTCTAATGGAGAAGCCATTTGCAAGCATGGTGGACTATGCGGGCACAGAAGCGCTTGGACAAATGAAGGCACCATTAGATGCCGGCGCTACTGATCGAAGCAAGGTGTTAACTGGTGAGTGGGCCAAACTAAGTCGTGTCACCACACTTACCAGCGAGCCCACAACATTTACGCAATACAACAGTTTTGTGGTTGACGGAATGCGCATAGACGTGCAAGTGTTTGGACCAGACGGGACGACCGTGTATGCAACCATTCGCAGGCACCGCACCAACGAGGCCGCACTATGAAGCGCCCCGGCTTCACTCTTATAGAAGTTTTAATTGCTTCCCT
>CAIWNO010000199.1 GCA_903914045.1 uncultured bacterium
AACATGTCCACGCCCGCGGCCACGGCCATGACAATGTCGTGGGCGTAACCCACGCCCATTAAATAGCGGGGCTTGTGCTCTGGCAATTTGCTGGCGGTGAATTGGACGACATCGCAAATAGCTTGCGTGCTTTCGCCGACCGCCACGCCGCCAATGGCGTAACCGGGCAAGTCAATTTGTTGCGTAAGTTCAAGACTGCGCGCGCGAAGTTGCAAAGATGTTCCGCCTTGCACAATTCCAAACAACGCTTGATCGCTTTTGCGCGCGTGCGCTTTGTTGCAACGTTCCAGCCACAGCGCGCTGCGTTCAATAGCTTGCTCAACGCGCGCGGTGGACGCGTCGGCGCCGGCGCTTGGCGGACAATCATCGAAGGCCATGATGATGTCGGCGCCAATATTATTTTGCGCTTGAATGCTGCGCTCTGGAGTGACGCGAACGCGCGCGCCATCAACAAAAGATTTAAATGTGACGCCGTCGTCATCAATGTCGCGAATGGCGGCCATGGAAAAAGCTTGAAAGCCGCCGGAGTCCGTCAAGATGGGTCCGTTCCAACGCATGAAGTTGTGCGCGCCGCCAAGTTGCGCAACGCGCTCGTCGCCAGGACGCAGCATGAGATGCAGCGTGTTGTTAAGAATGCACTGGCTACCCGTGGCGCGCACTTGCGCGGGCGTAAGGCCTTTCATTGCAGCCGCGGTGGCAACGGGCATGAACGCGGGCGTTTGCATGTCGCCGTGCGCGGTTTTGATAACGCCCAAACGCGCGTGATTTTCGCTTGATTTTTGAAGAATTGAAAATTGGATTGACATGTGAATTGCGCAAACTCACTGTTGCTTGCGGCTGGCGGCGCGCAGAATTTCGCGCTCGCTGTCATTCAAGGCTTGCAAGCCGCCCTTACGAATCTTGTCAAGAATGCGATCGATGGTGGCCGCGTCTGGACCAGAATCACGGCGCTTGCTGGCTTTCAGTTTGCGCGTGCGGCTGGTGGGATCGGCGTTGCCAAGCAAGTTCAACAATCCGTGCAATGAATCTGGATGGCGAATAAACCAATAGCCAGCAATGGCGCCGCCCAAGTGCCCCGCTTCACCGCCCGCGTTGTTGAAGCCAAAGAAAATGGTGGACAAGGCAATTGCAACAAGCACATAGGCCAATGTGCGCAGCGGCATGGGCAAGACAAAGAACAACAACACTTGCGCTGTTGGCGCCAAGAACGCCGCCGCCATGATCACGCCAAATATTCCGGCGCTTGCGCCAACCAGTGGCGTGGTTGGATCGTTTGGAAGCACAAATGGAATGTTGGCTTTTGGAAACTGAATACCCATGAAGTTCAATAACAAATACATGGCGGCGCCAGCGATGCCACAAATTAAATAGAACGCCAAGTAGCGCTTGCCGCCTAAATATCGCTCCACAATGGGACCAAAGAAATACAGCGCCATCATGTTGAACAACAAGTGGTTCCAATTCGCGTGCAAAAATTGAAAGCCAATAAATCGCCACAATTCAAGACCGCGCCCGGGCGGACTGTCGGCGCTCCACAGCGCGGTGCTGGTGGAAAAATGCAACCACGCTTCAATGGGTTTAGTGGCTTGAAACCAAGCGAAGCCAACCATTTCGTTTTTAATTTGCAGCGGCTCAACTCCAAT
>CAIWNO010000200.1 GCA_903914045.1 uncultured bacterium
GTGAACACGGTGAATTGTGTTGGTTTCATGGGCAAGGGCATCGCTTTGCAATTCAAGCGTGCATGGCCCGCCAACTTCAATGAATATGTCAGCGCATGCCAGCGCAAAGAAATTCAGCCCGGCCATATGTTTGTTTTCAACACTGGCCGCATGATCAATCCCAAGTTCATTTTCAACTTTCCCACAAAGCGGCATTGGCGTGAGAACTCGCGCTTAACAGACATAGCCAGTGGTCTTATTGATTTGGTCGCACAGGTGCGCAGGTTGGAAATACGGTCGATCGCTATTCCGCCATTGGGTTGTGGTAATGGGGGATTGAATTGGCCAGTGGTTCGGTCCATGATTGAAAATGCTTTTGCGCAAGTTCCAGAAGTTGATGTGTTTCTTCACAGCCCGATTGAAACACATGGCGCGCCTCAAGCGCGATACGTTCCGGAAAAAGGGCAGTGATTTGCAAAATGACCCGCGTTAGCCGTTACGTTGTGGCCATGAATAATCCCACCAAATTGAGCGGAATAAGTAAATATCGCCTTGCGCTTGGCTTTATAAACAGTATCGTATATGATACGAAACAAGCCATGCAGCATAATCTTCCAATCACCGTAACAAGCCTTCAATCCCGCAGAAAATTGCTAGGAATTGCATTTCCAAGCCTGGCTCAGCGCAGTGGTGTTCCCGTGCCAACGGTCAAGCGTATCTTTGGCGGTCAAATCGCGCAGGCATCGTTTGCAAACATTGCCGCAATCGCAAATGCGCTTGGACTTTCACTTGCGCTTGGCGAGTCCAGCGCTGATCAACTGTGTCGCCAACAAGCTCGCAAAAAAGCGCAGCAGATGGCGCGGCTTGTGCAGGGCACCAGCGCGTTAGAAAGTCAGGCGGTGGATGAAAAAACCTACAACCGCTTGGTGGAAAAAGCGTTCCGCGAAATTCTTGCCGGACCCAAGCGCAAACTTTGGTCGGCGTGATGCTGCTTGGTCCATTGATCCCGGGACAGACTCCATTACACGATCTGTCTGGGTTGCGAATAAAAAAAATTCGAACATTGGCGCAACTGAATGCCGCTGAAGCGGAAAATATTTTGAAAGCGACCATGAAGTATTTGGTTTCAAAGCCAACACAAAAAATGGCTCGCTTTGATGTTGCTTGGATGAAGAAGCTGCATGTGGAAATGTTTGGCGACATATGGAGTTGGGCAGGGGAATTACGAAAGAACAAGACCAACATTGGTTCTGTGCCACACCAAATAGAAATTGATTTTCATAATTTGGCGGCAGATCTTGGTGCTTGGAAAAATTCATCCATGCCAATTTTGGAACAGGCGGTGCGGTTACATCATGCGGCGGTTCGGATACATCCATTTTTAAACGGCAACGGCAGATGGTCGCGCATGTTGGCAAATGTTTGGCTTGCGCTTTATGACTCGCCATTGATCGAGTGGCCCGAAACAATCATTGGTACCGCCAGCACGATTCGCGAAGAGTATTTAGACGCAGTAAGGGAAGCGGACCGCGGTCACATTTCTAAACTTCTTGATCTTCATATTCAATTTGTTCGACTTCCTTAGTACGTGGGCATAAATACAAAATTAACAACAGTTTATCGCAGGTTCTTGCACATGTGAATTTACTAAGCACAAATGACTTGGCTCATTCAAACCCATCCTCGACCGCACCGCAGAGCATGCCTAGTGTTTCGTTTACTTACTCGTTTGCCATCAACCCCATACAGGAGAATTTGAAAATGCCAGAAACTACACACACGCACTCATGGCCAGAACTTGCAATCGGTCTGTTTGAACACTTGACTGGTCGCGGCGCAGAAATTTCTTACGAGTTTCAAGATATGAAAATCAAAGTTCCTAGCGGCA
>CAIWNO010000201.1 GCA_903914045.1 uncultured bacterium
CAAACAAATTGGACCCCCGCGGCTGACTTGATGAAGGTGAATGAACTGCTGACCACCAAGTTCAAGGAGCCGGTTGGAATTCAAATTGATTCATCCTTTCTTCAGTTTGACGACAACGGTTTATTTGAGCGCGGCATAAGCGAACTGCATGACATGAATTTGGCTGCTGAGAAGGCATCCGTTATTTTGGGAATATTGCCTCAAGCCGTGGAGTTGCGCGCGCGACGCGCCATGTTGATGACGTTGAACGAGCCGATTGTTGTTGAGATGCGCGCCAACCTTGCGCAGATGGCGGCGCAACTGAAAGAGTTGAAAGAATTGAAGGGGCTTCAAGAGTTGAAGATGCTGGAAGAATTAAAAGGTCTTGAAGCGATGAAGGATTTGCGGGAACTGAAGAATCTGGAAAGTTTGAAGGGGTTGCAAGAGTTGAAGAATCTTGAAGGCATTCAGAAAGAGTTGCAGGGGTTGCGTCCGCTGAAGGCCTTGGATGAACTTGTGGAATTCAAATGGAAGTTGGCCATATTGGTGATGTGCGGATTTATTGCACAAACCGTGGTGTTGGTATGGGCCATTCGAAGCCGCCGTTGATGGACATGCCTTTGCAAAACATTTCAAATGCCTTTGGTAATATCTGAAATCTATGAAAAATTTTACAACTTCAGCGTGTGCGATTGTGTTTGCTTGTTCCATGTCAATGGCTCAGGCTCCTTCGACAACTCCTCCAGCTGGCGCGCTAACAGCACCGCCATCTGGTCAAGCCGTGGGTCAACCGCGCGGGCCAGGACCAGGTCAGCCTGGTGGACCTGTTGGAACTCCTGCGAACTCCGATCAAATTGCGCAACTGTTAATGCGTGGCGATAAGAACAACGATGGAAAATTATCGCCGGAAGAAATTCCTCCGCAAATAAAGGACCGATTTGGTTCGATCGATTTGAACAAAGATGGTTTGATTGATCAAGACGAACTTGTTGCGTTTGCCAAGACGCAAGATAAAACTGGAAACGCGCGTCGTGGTGGTGGCCAAGGACAAAATTTTGAAGGCGCCATGAAGCAAATGAACCGCGGTTACAAAGGGCTTGAAAAATCCGCGTTTGATGCAGGCAGCAAGGCGCAGGATTTGGCCAATATTCAAATGGTTGAAGCTGGAATTGTGAATGCAAAGGGAATGATCTCCACGGTGAAGATGGCTCCGCAAGCAAAAGAAAAGTACGGGGAAGACGTCGCCAAGTATGAAGCCGACATGCGTGCACAATTGCTTGCCACGCTGAACGTGGCAATTACCTTGGAGAATGCGGTCATTCGCGGCGACGCTGTCGAGGCCAAGAAATTGGTGGCCAAGCTTGATCAGGAAGAAGAAGAAGGTCACGATATGTTCAAGCGCGAAGAGAATGAGGAGAAGGGCGAGAAGGGCGAAAAGAGTGAAGGCGGCGAACGTGGGGCGCGAGCGCCAACAGCACCAAGTGGAGCGCCAGCAGCTCCGCCAGCAGGCGCTCCAAAGTAATTTTTGTAAATCATCAACTTGAAGATCATTGCCCCGCGGCTTGTTGCGCGGGGCAATTTATTTTTGTGGCTGCGCGCTGAGTGCAGCAGGCTTCTGTGGTAACAGTGTTGCTTTGGAATGCTGCAAGCGCAATCAAAGGGGTGAAGAAAGATGCTTAGTGATGAGGCGTAAGCGTTTTTTCCAGAACCTGAAAATACAAATCGTCACGCCGCGGCGTGCCCGCCCGCGGTTCGTTATAAGGAAAATTTTCGCGCTTTCCGGTGAGCAAATAGCCGCGTCGTTGATACCAAGAGATGAGTGTCTCGCGCTGCGCAATCACGGTCATGCGGGCGCGCGACAGACCAAGTTCGTCGCGGATCACGCGCTCCGCTTCTTGTAAAAGTTGGCGGCCAATTCCTGCGGCTTGCAATGTTGGGCGCACGGACACCATGCCGATGTAGCCAGCGTCGCCAGCATTTTCAATGCGCACGCACGCAACAATTGAACTTATTGGTGTTAGCGCGTGTTGTGGCATGCGCGCGCGGGCTTCAGTCTGCTGTGGGTCATGCTCAATCGCATTGGGTTGCTGAGCCAGGCGAATGAGCGAGTGCGCGCCCGAAATGATTTCGCGAATTTCGATTTCGTCGGTGCGTTGACCATCTAAAAGATCCGCTTCGGTGGTCCACCCCGCGCGACTTCCTGCACCGCGGTATGCGCTTTCAACCAACTCAACAACGGCGGACACATCGGCAAGTGTGGCGTTGCGAAACATAAGTTGCTGCGGGGACTTCATAAGTGAATCATAGAAGATGATGGGAGCCGCATGTGGTGGCGGCGATGGTTGCGTGCGGTGCGGATGACCAACGACATGTTGTTATTCGCTTTCATTTCATACGATGTCCATTTAAGCAATGTCAAAAGCCAGCAACACTGTGGAAATAATTTCAAACGCGCAAGCGCGGCGCGTTGGTGGTGCGTGGATTGTGGTGGATGAATTCAGTTGGCAACAATGCGAAGCGAAAACGCCAACTTGCCAATGCACTTGATGGTCTTGCACAGCAAATTGGCGCGGACACATGTGAGTTGCGCTAGGCAGATGTGGCGTAAAGCAACCAAAACACACTTATGACAAGCGCGATCTTTGGTTGCTTGCCTATTCAAAAAGCCTTTAGAAATAAGCTATTTTTGCTTTTTTGAGGACGCTCCGCTTGGGCGCGCGTATCGAAGATCAATCGCGGCGCTGCCCAAGGTGATGTCCTTGATAGCCGTCAACACATCAGCGCGGGAAACTTTTCCGCTAGCGGAAAGTTTCGGTTCGGCGCTGAGGGCATACAGCGTGACCACATATATTTTTTCGCCCGGACCTTTTGAACAAGGCGGAGCGTATTCAGCGCGGCCATTCACGGTGTTCACTCCCCATGTGCCCACATTTTTCTGGCCAGCATCAAGTGACTTGGTGGTTGCGGGAATGTTCCAAGTGACAATATAAACATGCTCATCACCACCTGGACCAGGCAAGTGGTGCATGGTCAACGCCAGACTTTTGGTTCCCGCAGGCAGATCGCTCCACTGGAATGGTGGCGACACGCCATCGTCATCGCAGGTGAACTTTGCATCAAGTAAACCGTTCGCACCCACGCCTGAACTTGAAAATGGAAATGCATTGGCCGCGCGCGGCGTGGATGCGGCGGATGAATTTTCGCCCGCACTTGGTCGATCATTCGCGTCGCGATCGCCGCGCGCAGGTCTGTCATCATCTTCTCGCGGAGGTGGTCGATCATTTGGTTCGTCATTTTCCCGTAGCGGTGGTGGACCGTCCTCTCGCGGAGGTGGAGGACTATCATCCCGCGGTGGCTTATCGCCTTTTTCGCGGCGATCACCTTTCTTTGCGCCTTTGCCATTGTCGCGACCTTCTTTGGCGGAAAGTGTTTCAGTGGTTTTTTCCCAGTCCACAGTGGTGTAATTGAAAATGACTTTGCCTGAAGCGTCAACGGAATATTCAACAAACCCAGTCTTGCCGCCAATTTGATAAGTCAACTTCCACGCCTTGGGCGCAGTTTGTTTGAATCCAGTGATCTTGGCGCCGCGCAAAGGAGTGGTGGCTTGGCGCAATGGTTGCGCGTGTGCTTGCGGAACAATCTCGTCGCCTTGCACCTTCACATTGCCGCGCATGCCGCCGTTGATATATGGATACGTCTTGCTTGCGTGATAGTGGTACGAGCGCGTGCCGCCATCAAGACCTTGACCCGCGGCAACTATACAAAAATGTCCGTTGAGTTCATCAAGCACGTCGATGCTTCCAAGCGGACAAGATTCAGGCGCGCCAGGTTTCGCCTTGGGGTCATACAGACCGTAGATAGCGAACCCATCAAGCGCGAATGCAATTGGATTTTTTACGCCAACCACTTTTTGAATTGCAAGCGGCGCCGCGTGATAGTGGTAGTCATCACCACGGCCACAGTGCCCGCCGAACTCATCAAGTTCGCCAATTGAAAACGAATCCACACCGCGATTGTTGAGCGCGTTGAAAATTGGAATACCATTGGCCGCAAGCGCAATGGCGCCGCGGCGAAGTTGCGTGCGCCCAGAAATGGGTTTATCAGAAAGCGTAGATTTAAGCGGGATTTGCCATGCATTTGCGCCCGTGTAATTCTGGGGCAGCGGCACTTGTTGTTGCCACGCCGTAATTCCAACCATCATGGTGAAGTCAAGCGGCGCGTGGGGCAGGCCGTCGGATTCAACATACAGCCACTGCGCATCCCAGTGCGTCTTCACGCTAGGCGCGAATAATTTGTACGCAGCCGCTTGCCAAGGATCGTTTGGTGGATTGACGGGCGTTGCGTTTTGCGTTGTTGTAGTTGTTGTACTTTGCAAAATGCGAGTCGTTGCAAGTTGCGAAGCAGTGGGGGTATTCAATTGTGTAAGCGTGGTTGTGTTGAACGCGTTCGCGACATTGTTGTCGCCAGAATAAATGCCAGCCATAGCCGCGCTTTGATTCATAGCTCGCACGCGCGTCAATTGCGCCTGCGCACGGGCGCGGTCGTGTTCATTTAAATCGTCCATTGCAATTGTTGCGGTGCCGCCATCATGCAAATCAATCGTCACGCCGTTCTCACAAACCGTCAGCAACCAGCCTTCAAGGTCGCGTTTGTTGCGTTCATCGCGCCACACGTGAATGGAATTGTGGTCGCGCGCGTCAGTGCTTTGATTGTGTGTTTGATCGAACGCGTCGGCGTGTTCACCGGGCGGATGCGTCGCGGCGACGTTGGCCACAATGAAGAAAATGGCTGGTATTGAATGCATTTCATGAATCCTTTATTGGATGAATCAGGAAAGGGACACGCACTTTATACAAATTTTGATTTCGAGTTTTAATTTCTGGAATTCACTATGTGACTACAACGTAGTCGTACGACAAATGCACCAGCAAAACGTGAACTGCGTCGACCGTGCCGCTGTGATTAAGATCATTTGCGCATGTTTGGCATGGACCAAACGTAAGTGTGTATTTCTACGCACATCGATACGAAGTTGTGGGAGTGTGTCCCACACACATCGGCTTAGCCGCCATCTTCTGCGGCATTTTGCGCAGGAACAGTGGTTGAATTTGGAATCACAGATGGCGTGGTCGTGGCGCTAGGCCGCGTGCGCGTAGGTTCTGGTCCAGGTATTTGTGTTCGATACTTCATCAGTGACTGCTCGCAATCGGCGCGGTTGGCAGCGTCATTCTCCAATCGCACGGCGCGCTCTTCATGTTGAATTGCGTTCTCGCGGTCGCCATTTGAAAAACACGCAAGCGCCAACGTGTTTGCGGCGCGCGCGTCTTGGCCATTGGCAAGCGTGTCCGCTTCGGTGGCCCATTGCAGCGCCAATTTCACATCGCGTTTTTTCACATACGGCGAATTCAGAATCACATGCGCCATCGAACGCATCACTTTCACATTGTCGTGGTTGCGAAGCGCCAACTCGCGCGCGTAGGCATAGGCCTGGTCGGGCGTGTCCGCCAACCCAAGCATGACGGTGAATCGCTGCAATTTATAATTATTTGCGCGCTCAGGAATGACCGCGGCAACATTGTCGACCGCAACGAGAAGGCGATTCCAATCACCAGATTTTTCACATGAGCGCGCAATGCCATCCAAATAATTTTTAGCGCGCGCCACGTGTGAATCAAGAATAAATTCCTGGCGAATGGATTGCGAATTCCATGTTCCAGCGAGAAGTTGCTTGAGTGGATCCGCGCTGACCTTTGGATGGCCAAACCACTCGATGATTCCGTCGCGCACAATGAACGAACGCGGCGTGAAACTATGAAATGTTCCGCCTTGCATTTGAACCATGGCGTCGCTTTTTGTATCACAGACAACATCCCATGTAAATTTATTTTTTTGCGCTGGCTGCTCCAACCACGCGGCTACCGTGGCTGGGTCTTCTTGCGTGATGGATATAAAGTGCACGCCAAGTTCGCCGTAGGTGTGCGCCACTTGTTCAATGACCTCGGCATATTGCTTGCAATGCGAGCACGTGGTGCTGAAAAATTCAAAGACATAAATTTGCTTTGGTTCAAACGCGTGAATGGGCGTGCCTTGCACCCAATCGGTGAATTCAGGAAATGCAATGGTGGCGCCAGGGAAATTTTTTGGCTCAATGCGCACGAATGGCGGATCATGAATTGGCGCGGCAGATTGATTTGAATTGGCTGCTGATGCAGGCGCAGATTGCGTGGTCTTTGCGCTTGTTGTGGTTGGGGGCAACGTTGGTGTGGAGCCATTCGTGGGAAGAGCATCGGCGACATGGCCTGTGAAAACAACAGTCACTGGCGCGATGCCCGTGATGGCATAGGTGACTGTTTTGCGAAGCGACTCGCCGCGTTGCGTTGGTCCAGGCGTAATCGTCACGGTTGCGGTCGCTTCGCTGCCAGCGGCAATCTCCGCGCTTGGCCAGTCGGCCTTTACGCAACCGCAATTTGGAATTGCCGCGGTAATGGAGGCGCTCTCATCGCCAACATTGCGCAGGTGCACCGTCACGGTTGTTGTGGATCCAACAACAAGTTCGCCCACGTTAATTACAGCTGGCTGCGCCACAATATGTGGCGTACCAAATCCGGCAAGCACCGCGATGAGAAACCCGAACATAATTACAGAATAGCCACCAAGCAAGGTGTTGTTCGCTATCAGTCCGTGTGACCATCACAATTTTATGAAAACTTGTTCGGCATGGGCGAAACAGAATTGCAAGTTGCGTTGCAAGGAGGATGTCTTGTTTCAATTGCTTCAAACATTTTCATTTGTTAAGGTAGACTTTTAAGATGCAAAGTCCAAGAAATCAAATAGGTTCGCTCCTAGGTTCTTGGCGCGTCATTATTTTTCTTATAACAATTGTCGCGTGTATTCCTGCGCAAGCGTTCGCGGGCACATTTAGCGCGCCAGAAATTCCAAAGCCACTCAAGTCCAAGGATCTGCAGAAGTGGTTGAAGGACCTTGCGCTCTCTGATGCGCAGCGCGTGAAATGCGAGCAGGCGTTCGACGCATACGTGGATCAGTGGGAGCAATTGCGTGACAAGGCCATTCGCCCTGCGCAGACTAAACATGACGCGCCGATTCGCGGCGGTGATGTGAATGGCAATGCCGCCAACGTTACGAACGAGAAAAACACAAGCGAAGTTTCGTGGAGCCGCGCGGTCGCAAGCGCATACGACAGCATTGGAAATATGGAGCGCGCCATGTTTAGCGCCATGCGTGAAGCGCAATCTAATGAAGCGCAACAATCCACCGTGGATCGTTTTGCGGCGGCACGCGCCCGCAAACGTGCCAGCGCCGTGGTGCGTGGTGTTCCGTTGAATTTGCCAAGTATTCCAAAGGTTCCCGCTCTTTCTCAGCAAAATCAGGCGGCTATTGATACGCGTTCGCGCGAGTGGGAAGTTTCCGCAACGCCATTGATTGAGCGCTTGGCATCCGCAAGTTTGGACGATAAATCCGCGGACCGAATAGAGGAACTCAAGCGCAAACTCATCACCAGTGAGCGCGCGTCTGTGCGCGACATTGCGGCGCAGTTGCCGCCGGACGCCGCGCAAAAATACAAGGCGCAATTTGCGCGCAAGGCATTGGCTGGCTTGTCCAGTTGGAGTCCGTTTGCGTTCACTTCTCCAGACGCGCTGCGCAAGCAACTTGCCGACGCCAATCGCGAGGCGAAAGAGAATGCATCCGCCATTGCCAAGATCGATCAGTGGCAACAGCAACGCGATCAACTTGATGACGCCGCGCTTGACGCGTTGACCGCTGAAAAATTTTCGCCCGAAG
>CAIWNO010000202.1 GCA_903914045.1 uncultured bacterium
AAAACTTGCGGCGGCGGCAAAATAACTGCACGAGCCACCAAGCACTTTTTCGGCGCTGCCGATAGGCGTGTGAAGCGTGTCAATTCCGATAGTTCCGGTGACAATAAGGGACATAGTGAGACGAGTGTAGCGAAGGGACAAATTCTGTTGTGCGTTGCGAACGGAGAAAGTCCGCGAAGATAGTCCGCGAAGATAGTCCGCGAAGATAGTCCGCGAAGAAAGTCACAGTGACCGCAAGTCAATGCACTGCGTCAGCACGCGCGTTGTGGCCGCTATGAGCGAGTTTGTTGAGTTGCAATGACAAAGGCTTTAGGCGCGAATCAGCGGCATTCACTCATCATGCATTGAAGAAGGTTCGTGTTTCACCAAGCCTTTGGTCCAACCCAAACCAATCGCGACGCCAATGAGCGAACCCGCGGCAATGTCCATTGGCATGGGCACTTGAATAGGCGAAAGCGTTGCGTTGACAAACGCAATGTCGGGTGACATTGGAGCGATAAACGCGAGCGCAAGTTGCGCCGCACCAATTGCGAACGCCGGCATGGCGAACAAAAGAATTGGCTGCGCGCGCGGAGCGATCATGCGGCCAATCACGGCGGTGATCACGCCAGCGATGGCGGATGCGCCGATCGCTTGGCCTTTGCTTGCGCCGACCATTATAAAAATTAGAACGGGTATGGCGGCCAGTCCTGCAAGCAGCGACACGAGCGCGCGCTTATGAAAGAGTTCGCCAGTAAAAGTGCCGTCGCGATCGTGCGCTGGCACATCAACCAGCGGACCGCCCACGCGAAACGTAATCATGGCGGCGAACGCAATGAACACGCTCCACATTATTGTTTCAACGGCGGCGAGTTTCATGTTGGCGCCAAGAAAAACAAAGTCGCGAATGGTGCCAGATTGCATGGCGTACGCGGCAAAGGCGCAACCAAGCGCGAAGAGCGCCACGACGGCGTTGATGGGTTTGGCAAGCACCAATGTAAGAACCATTGCGACGATCATGGCCGAGAGAACCGCGGCGATTGCCAACACTGGTTGCGTTGCGGCCAAGAGCGCGGGCGAAGTTGCGCCGCGCGGAGAAACACTGAAGCGCGAAGCGAACACTGCGATCAGAGCAGTAAGAATGACAACCACGACAAGCAACACGGTGCGGTGCCATGTGGGTTCAGTTGCGGATTGCGCTGAAGGCGTGGGAGTTGTCATGCTGGTTTGTGTTGCCAATGTGTTCGTTAAGTCAGTGGCATTCTGCATTGATGTTTCCATTGCGGATTTGATCTTGTTTCTGATTGCGTATTTTGAGCAAAGTGTTGTGCGAGCGCATCATGCTCGCAGATGCTTTCGGGGGCAAGTAGTGGATATCCCGCCCCCACTTCTATCGCCATGCGAATTTGATTTGACCATGCCACAGAAAATCTGCGCAAGACAAACAAAATCCAAACTAATTCACAAAGTCAATTGAAAGAAATTAAATATCTCGCGCGACTCTGAAACCAAAGAAGCGGTTGCGGTCCGCGCTCTTCACATTGGAACGCGCCGACGCCCTGCAAGCAGTGGCATTGCGTCCCCAAGAACTGCCGCGAACAACATGGGTGCTTGGCGCATCAGCCGCGCTTTGAGGCGCGGAACTCTGTGGATCAACCACGCCAGCCGCGCAGGCCTTGTAGTAGCCAGCATCAAAATCATCGCTGGTCCACTCCCACAAATTACCAATCATGTCGTACAAACCAAGCGCATTTGGCGCCTTTTTTGCCACGGGATGCGTCTCGCCATCGGCATTGCTTTCATACCAAGCGATATCGTCAACAGCGCCATAGGACGCATCAGTGGTGCCGGCGCGACATGCGTATTCCCACTGCGCCTCGGTTGGAAGTTGCAAACCAGTCTTGGCGCAAAAACTTTGGCAGTCATCCCACGAAACTTTTTCTACAGGAAGCGCGTCAATTTTAATTGAAGCATTTGCGGCCATTGATTCAGCCTTGGCTTTGGTCATGCCCTGCTTCATCAACATGGCAATCATGGCCTCGCGCGGATTCTCAACTTTGAACGTGCTTGGATTCTCTTGCATCACTTTCAACCATTGCGATTGCGTCACTTCATAACGGGCAAGATAAAAAGGTTTGGTCAGCGTGACTTCATGCGCCGGCTTTTCATTTTCGCGCGCATCGGTATCGCCAGGGCTCATGCCCATCATAAAATTGCCGGCTGGCACAAGCACCATTTCAATTCCAGTGGCCTTGTCTTTCACGCGCCATGGCATGCCTGTCTGACTGATGCGCTTGAGCATGTCGGCGTTGGTCACAACATTTGGATTTGGATTTTGCTCCAAGACCTCCGCCCATGCAAGTCCCTCGGACGTTGCTGGCGCTACAGCTTGAGGAGACATTGCCGTGCCAGTGACTCTCTGCTTGGGCGCCAAGTTGTTGCCGCTTGATTGAGTTGCTGCAGTTGGCTGCGCAGCAGGATTTTCGCTTTTGACCATCGAACCACAAACGATTCCTGCGCAGGCGAGCGTAGACACGACCCCAATAAATTTGCTGTTCATCATGCTTTTAAGAATACACACACAAAGCAAAATAAGTCCAGTAAGGAACCCGCTATCTTTTAAGCATGCCACACACGCAACCCATCCAACTTAACGGCGAGCCGCTCACCATACGCATGGTTCACCAAGTGGCGCACCTTGGCCGCGTCGCAACGATTGGCGCCACTGGCCGCGCGAATCTTTTGCGCGCGCGCGAAGCCGTGAACACGGTCGCCGCCGGCAACTCCGCCGTGTATGGAATTAACACGGGCTTTGGTTCGCTGGCCCACGTGCGCGTGCCAGCCGATCAACTGCGCCAACTGCAACACAACATTGTTCGCTCGCACGCGGCGGGCGTGGGCAAGCCGCTGCCAGTGGAAGTTGTGCGCGGCATGCTATTTATTCTTGCCGCAAGTTTGTGCCGCGGCCACAGCGGCGTGCGCGTGGAAGTGGTCGAGCGCATTCTGCACATGC
>CAIWNO010000203.1 GCA_903914045.1 uncultured bacterium
GCGGATCAAGGTCCGCGCGACTCCATAGGCCACATTGATGATGACGGCGATTACGACCGCGTTCCGCGCGAGCCCATGGCCGCGGTATTGGTTGGATTTATTTTGTTGGGAACGTTGGCCGCAGTTGTGGAGCGCATTCCAAACGCTTCCGTTCTTGCGGAGTCAAGCCTGGATCAAAAAGTGGCGCGTCAACAATCCGACGCCTTGGTGATGATGCCCAAGCATTTGTTGAATGTCATCAAGCGCAACAATCCCACCGCGGTGTCCGCGCTTGTGCCTGCAAACGCCGCAATTCAAGGCAGTGTTGTGCAAACGCAAGTCACATTTGCCGATGGCACCGTGAAGGATATTGCCGTGGATGCCGCGGGCACAATTGACAACACGCAAATGGTCGGACTTGATCTTGTGGCGCGCTACCCCGCAAGTTTGGAACTGGCTGGAATTATCTTGCTCATGGCCATGTTTGGCGCCGTTGTTTTGGCGCGCCGCCAAATTGAATTTGGCGAGGACGAAGTGCGCGACGCCGCCGGTCTGCGCCGCATTGTGCTTGATGTTCCCGATCATGAGCGCGCCGCGAATGGAGGTGGCGCATGACGCACATCTTGGCGGCCAGTCAATTTGGCGCTTCACATGCGGTCACCATTACGCTGGCCATGAGCGCGCTCTTGTTCACCATTGGTTTGATTGGTTTTCTTGTGCGCCGCAACATGATTCTTATGTTCCTGTGCACGGAAATTATGTTCCAAGCCGCGGCCCTGGCCTTCATTGCGTTTGGAAGAATGCGCATGGACACGGGCGGACAAATCTTTGTCATCTTTATATTGACCATCGCGGCGGCAGAGGCGGCGCTTGCGCTTGGACTTGTCATTCTTCTGTTTCGCCGCAAAGAAACGCTTAGTTCAGAGGCGTGGTCGGAGTTGCACGAATGATTCCTATGCTTTCAATCACGGACACGCACAGCGATTCACCCGCGCACGCGGTGGTCACGTCCATCGTCAAAGCCATTGCATCGCCTGAACTTGGATGGACCGGTTGGATTCTTTTACTGCCCGCGATTTCCGTTGTGTTGACAGGCTTGTGCTGCGCGTTGCGCGTGAAAAGCAAACTGCCAGGTTGGATCACCGTGCTGGCGCTGGCGGGTTCATTCGCGCTGGTGTTGAAATTATATTTCCTGCGCGGCGACGCGGGCGCGCCCGTGGTTGTGCATTTGTGGGACTGGATGAATTTCCGCTGGGGCGATCAAGACAAGTGGCACGCACTGCAAGCGGATGTCAGCGTGTATGTGGACAGCCTCACGCTGTTCTGGCTGCTCTTTGTCACCGGACTTGGAACGCTGATCGCCATTTACGCCACCGAATATATGGAGGCCGATGTTGGCAAGGGCTACGCGCGCTTCTTCAACGGCGTAAGCATTTTTATTCTGGCCATGTGCACATTGGTCATGGCCGACAACTTGCTTTTGCTGTATTTAGGCTGGGAAGGCGTGGGTTTGGCCAGCTACTTATTGGTTGGCTACTACTACAAAAAACCATCCGCCGTGGCCGCGGGCAAGAAGGCGTTCATTGTCAATCGCGTAGGCGACCTTGGCTTGGCTGTTGGTATTTGGTTGATCTGGGTCAACTACGGAACAATTGAATTCAACACGCTCTTTCAAGTGTGGCAAGACGCGGACCGTGGCGTTGGTGGTTTCGACAAGTCGCTAATTCCATATTGCTTGATGCTTGGCGCGTTTGGAAAAAGCGCGCAGCTTCCGTTGTATGTCTGGTTGCCAGACGCCATGGAAGGACCAACTCCAGTGTCCGCGCTTATTCATGCTGCAACCATGGTGACCGCTGGCGTGTATTTAATTGCGCGCACCTACCCGCTGTTCACATTGCATCCCGACGCTCTTGCAACCGTGGCGTGGGTTGGCGGCTTAACCGCCATCTTCTCCGCCACCATTGGCATGGCGCAATATGATTTCAAACGCGTCTTCGCGTACAGCACCATCAGCCAGTTGGGATACATGTTCATGGGCTTGGGTGTTGGAACAACTTTTGGCGCGGCCTATCACACGCTGACGCACGCTTTCTTCAAAGCGCTTTTGTTCCTGACCGCCGGCGCCATCATGCACGGCTTTGCGGGACAACTTGATCTGCGCAAACTGTCCGGCCTGCGCAAAGTTCCTGGATTCAAAATTGTTTCATGGAC
>CAIWNO010000204.1 GCA_903914045.1 uncultured bacterium
AATTTCATTGTGCGCCGACCCAACCGCGCTGACCTGCATTGCCAATGATTTTGGCTTTGAACAGGTGTTCGCGCGCCAACTGGAGGCGCTTGGACGCGCCGGTGATTTGCTGGTTGTGTTTTCCACCAGTGGCAAAAGTCCCAACTTGCTGCGCGTTCTAGAAGTAGCCAAGCGCCTGAAAATGTCCACGCTTGGTCTTCTTGGTCGCGACGGCGGTCCAGCCTTGGCGCACTTCACGCACGCGCTTGTGATTGACGGCGTGGACGGCGCCGCCATTCAAGAGGCGCATCAAATGATCATGCATATCTTGTGCGAGGCGTGCGAACACTTCAGCGCGCCTGTGCGTTGACGGCTTTCATATGACGCGTCTGACAAATCTTGTACCCACACTTTTTGTAACTACAAAGCAACACACATTCTTAGGAACTTTTTCAGCCGTAGCACGACACACATTCACAAGAACTTTTTCAAGCCGCAGCACGGCATGAATGACAGCAACAATGACAACTTCCAATCCATCATCTGATCATGCAACTAGCGATTCGCACAATTCTTCAAGCAGCGCTTCTGCCGTGCGAACAGGATCGCTCTTTGGAACCATCATGTGCCGCGGAATTGTTCCAGCGTGGTTGTTCACCGGCGCGCTTGTGAAATTGCTCGACGGCACGCCCGCGCTGCTGCCCAAACAAGTGCGCGGCGTGTACACATGGATGGCCAAACTTGTTGGCATGGGCGCGGAAGCGGACTTGACGCGCTTCTTTGACATAGCGCTTCGCGGCACAATTTCCATGGAATTCACGTTGGCTGCCGCCATGATTTTGCTGCCTCGATTCAGCCGCGCGATCGCCGCGTTGGTGCTGACATTGTTTGTCGCCATTCTTGTAAGCGTGGTGATTTCAGGCGATGCAAGTTGCGGATGCTTTGGAAGCAAAGGTCCGCCACCCATCGTGGTGTTGATTATTGATGGCTCGTTGTTGGCGTGCGTTCTGTTCTTCAAGCCCAAACACGCAACAAGACAAGCCAAAACAACTGGCGCGCTTGCTGGCGCGTGGGTTGCCGCAAGCGCGTTCGCTGTGGCGATCACTTTCGGTTTGCCCGCAAAGATGATGGTGCAGGCGCAACCTATTGAAAACGCGCCGCCAACAAGCACAGCAACTGCCTCGACAACAATTCCTGCGCCAATGACAACGACTGCAACGACTACGACAAATACAAGTGCAGGCACACCAACAATTCCTGCGACAACGACAACGACAGCAACAACTACGGCAAATACAAGCGCAACCACTCCCACTTCGAAGCAATTGCCAGCGCAAACTCCTGCAACTGAGACATCAAGCGCGTCATCAAGCGCATGGCCAAAACCTCCCGCGCAATTACAGCCCTATTACATGCCGCAAGTGGAACAATGGGTTGGCAAGCCGCTGCGATCGCAACCATTGGCGGCGTTGATTCAGCAACCACTGCCCGCCAACTTTGAGCAAGGCCGCTGGATTGTCATGTTCTTTCGCAAAGATTGCGACCACTGCCATGAGGTGCTTGAAAAACATTTCATGGTGAAATTGCCAGCGCCCACGTTGCTTGTTTCCATTCCAGACACCAATCCCGCGTCGGAGTTGCCAAATCCCTGCTCCGAGTGCATAGAGACGTCGTTCATCAAGGGCCCTGAATATGTTGTCGGCACGCCAATTCTTCTGTCCATAGAGAATGGCATTGTGAAACGTGTGTGCATTGACTCAGAGAATCGCGAAAGCTTGGAAGCGACGTTGCAGTTTCGTTAAATCAAGTTCAATATTTTTGCTTAGACACGCGCCGCATGTTCGAAGTGCTTCAATGTCTGTGCCACACACAATAAGCCTGCGCCATTACTTCATCTGATGCGAAGTGACAAGCAGCACTTGACGCGCGAGCACGCGCACAGAATTTTTTCCAACTTGAAATACGCGCGGCTTGCTCACGCGGTCGCGGATAGCAGAAACTGCCGCCTCTAATTCACGCTCGTTGGCCTTGGCGTCAAAGCGTTTTAGCGCCGTGGCCAGTAGCGCCGGTCCATGCGCGCGCAATACGCCACGCGGCCATGGGCCAACACCAACCAGTATGTTTTGCGCTGTTTTTTGCAGCAATCGGCCACTTTCACGCAGGCGCCGACCAGCGCGGCTGGCGCGCACCGCGGCGCCCTTGTGAACAGATTCAAGCACGGGCAAAATCTTGGCGCGAATTCGCGCGCGTGGTTTGGTTTCATCCGCGTTGGTGGGGTCTTCGCGCCACGGAACATTCGCATGTGTTAATAGCGCGCGCAACTCTTCGCGCGACTGTTCAAGCAACGGACGCAACAGCATCACGCCCGATTTGAATGTGCGACGAGCGCGCATTCCTCCAATCGCCTTGGGGCCGGCGCCGCGGGCCAATCGCAGCAGCATGGTTTCAAGTTGGTCCTGCGCGTGGTGCGCCGTCAGAATGACAATGGCCCCCGCTTTGAGCGCCGCTTGATTCAACGCGTCATAGCGATGCTTGCGCGCGCGGTCCGCCACGCCAGCGCCCGCGCCTGGGTGAACC
>CAIWNO010000205.1 GCA_903914045.1 uncultured bacterium
CGTGGGCGCCATCTTGTTGCTTTGCGCGACATTAGTTTGAATCACAAGCACTTTGAACACGTCGCACTCTTTGGTGGATGGCGCGCGGAAAAATCCGTAACCAAGCGCCAGCGACACGCATGCGATTGTGGTCAAGGCGCCCGCGCGCCAACGCGTGCGCGGCGGCGCGATGATTCCCGCCAACATGCCTGCGATCAATCCAGGAATAATTCCCATTCCCGCGGCGCCAATCACGTCGGCTCCCTGCGCCAGCCACGGAAAATCAATCAATGGCAGCGCGGGCATGAACCACGGATATCCATCCATGAACACGCGCGCGCGAAACCATTCGCTGCCGCATAAAATAATTCCGGCGCGAATGGCAAGCGGCCAATTTCGATATCGCTCGCCACGCTCCGTGCGCGCGAGCGCCACCGCGAAGACGGCGTCGAAAGCGCCCATGACAATCGCCAACGCCGGCCATCCGTAGTCGCTCACTGGCCCAATCCAACTTTCAAGCCAGAGCCATCGAAGGCTTCCAAACAACCACGCGATCAAAGCCAATCGCCACATGGCGCGGCGGTCAGGCGCCAGCAAAACGCCTTCAACCAGGCGGTCATGTTGAAGCCACTTTCCCGTGATTTGAGCGGCAATCACAAGCGGCGTCCACGCCACCAACGCCAACAATGACATGTTGAAAGGATCCAGCGACAGCGTGTTCAACAACGCTGCAAGCGCGCACAGACTTGCGATTTGAATGAGCCGCA
The DNA here is from genome assembly GCA_903914045.1 of uncultured bacterium. Classification (GTDB taxonomy): domain Bacteria; phylum Planctomycetota; class Phycisphaerae; order Phycisphaerales; family SM1A02; genus SYAC01. Next base: position 747 of record CAIWNO010000205.1, read on the forward strand.
TGAATTTAAAATACCCGCGCCTACTTATTGGCAAAGTCAATCACTCGACCAATTTCGCTGCGCAATGTGGATCGATGCACTATGCGATCGACAAATCCAGCATCAAGAAGAAATTCTGAAGTTTGAAATCCCTCTGGTAGTTCCTGACGAATTGTTTGACGGATGACACGGGGACCGGCGAAACCAATCAGCGCGCGTGGCTCCGCCAGAATCACATCGCCAAGCATTGCAAAACTGGCGGTCACGCCTCCCGTGGTTGGATCGGCAAGCACGCTAATGAACAACCCGCCCGCGTCATCCAAGCGCGCAAGTGTGGCGCTGGTCTTGGCCATTTGCATCAGCGAGAAACCGCTCTCTTGCATGCGCGCGCCACCAGAGCAGCAGACAATAATCAATGGCAAATCATGGTCCGTGGCATATTCAATAAGGCACGCAAGTTTCTCCCCCACCACGCTGCCCATGGACCCCGCGAGAAAGGTGAAATCCATGCAGCCCAAAGCCACTTTTCGACCTTTGATAAAAGCTGTTCCAGTTTGTACGCCGTCGTTCTCGCCAGTTTTTTTCTGAGCTTCCGCGATGCGCTCTTGATAGGGGCGGACATCGTGAAACAAAAGCGGATCGCATGGCGCCATGGTGGCGTTCATGGGTTCAAACGAACCTGGATCAACCAACGTTTCAACGCGCATTCGCCCCGACATTCTGTGGTGATGATCACACTGCGGGCAAACCATTAAATTGGATTCAAGCGCTTTCAGAAAGAGCGTGGCGTTGCACTTGTCGCAAGAAACCCACAACCCGTCCGGAACGGATTTCTTGGCGGTGCGCAGATCTGAGGTTTCCCAACTTGTTTCAGCCATGGAATTTCAGTCTACCCGACTTGTGGCTGAAAACGAATCAAGCAACGCCTTGGCGGCTTGCTCAATATTGGACTGGCCAAACAAGGCGCTGGCTGAAACTAAAACATCCGCGCCAGCGGCCACGCATCGAGATCCGTTGGAGGGCTCAACGCCGCCGTCCATTTCAACGCGCGCGCGCGCGCCAACGCGCTCGCGAATCCATTTTGTTTTTACCAGAGATTTTTCAATGAAGCCCTGGCCAGAAAAACCAGGGTGCACGCTCATGACCAAATGCAGATCAAAATCATTTAAAAAAGGCTCGATCGCGCTGACTTGCGTGTCCGGATTGCTGGCAAGTCCAACGCTTACACCCATATCGCGGGCGTACGCGGCGAGTTCCTTTGGATTCTTCACGGCCTCAACATGAAATGAAATGGAGTTCGCTCCCGCCTTCACGAAAGCTGGAATGAATTCTTTGGGATCGGTCACCATCAAATGCACATCTAAGAATGTGTCTGGACACACACGACGCAATGCGGCGCACACCAAGGGACCCATTGAAAGATTGGGAACGAAATGTCCATCCATAATGTCCACATGCAACAGTGAAGCGCCCGCGTTGAGCGCCAAGCGGGCTGACTGGCCAAGAGCTGCGAAATCGGCGGCGAACACGCTGGCCGCCAACATGGCGCGCGCGGGTGGCCTGTGAAAGAGATCGCGATCGAGCGCCAATTTATTTTTTCTTTCCGCTTTGAATTTTAGAGGCGGCGCGATATTCGTCCAGCCGTTGCTTGGCCATCGCTTTTTCAACTTGAGGTGCGCCCATCCATGCGTCGGTTTGCAAATCAATGGCTTGCGGCCAATCTTTTTTCGCGGCAAAGACACTGGCCTTGGCTTGAAGGCCAATCGTGGAATCTTTTAACGCTATGGATTCTGCCATGGCAAGCGCGGACTCCAAATCGCGTTGTTGAATGTCGGGATCCTTCAGAATCATCATGACAAGCGAATTTTGGGAGGCGGTAGAAACCAATTTGGACTGTTTCAAAATCCACTGCGCGGAAACCTTTGGATCCGCCTCATTCGCAAGCGTGGCCTTGTAGCGTTCCATGATCACATCCAGAAAAAAAGCTCGGTCCATTTCAATCACTTCGTCAAAATGCTTGTACGCCTCATGCACGTTTCGAACCTGCAAGGATTTATGGGCCGCATCAAGAATGGGCTGGGCTTTTTTTTGCAAGGCCGGATCATATTTTCCAACCACCGCTTTGCGAACAATCATTGGCAAACCGCTGTCGGATGGATTTCCAACCCACACAATTTTTCCACTGCACACGATAAACGCTACAGGTAATTTCTCCATTTTGGCGGCCTCGGGCCAAGCACGCCACGTTCCATCGCCCTCATCCGCGCCGAACGCGAACAACATGGAGTTGATATCTGATTTGTTCAAGGTCTTGGAAATATCATCCGGCTTTTCCTTGGAGACCAACAACATTTGCAATCCCTTTGCCGAAGAATCCTTGAACAGCCCGTTCAATGTGGAGATAAGGGATTGAATTTTCTCATCATTGAGATTGAAGAACACCACAACCACGCAACCATTTTCCCGGTTCATATCCGGAGCCGCGCCCTTGAGGTATTTTGAAATTTGCAAAGCCGGCGCAGGCTTGCCAGCTCCAAGCACCGGAGTCTCATCATCGGCGCGTGCCAGCGGAGTTAGAAATACGAATAGACAAACACACAGAACGCAAGACATTGAGAAATATTTTTGTGCCATGATTGAAAGCCTCATGAATGATACATGTTGATTGCAGTGCAAGAGCGAGCAAATTTTTACATGAATGAGTTTAGTGCGATAAAGAAATGCTACGCCTCATCAATGGGAACCAAACTTTCAAATTTTTTGCCCTCAAGCATTTCCAAACTGGCGCCGCCACCTGTGGAAACATGGCTTAATTGCGCGGAAAGACCAGCAAATTCAAGCGCCGCCGCGGTGTCACCGCCGCCCGCCACTGTGGTCGCACCAGAGGTGGTGGCTTGAATCACGGCGTGGGCCACTGCCAATGTGCCCGAGTCAAAGGGCGGCATTTCAAACACGCCCATGGGTCCATTCCAAATCACGGTCTTGGCCTTGGCAATTTCCGCGGCGAACAATTTCGCGCTCAGCGGACCAATGTCTAGGCCCATCCAACCGTCGGCGATGGCGCCGGCAAATATATTTTTTTCAGTGTCGGCTTTGAATTCGCGTCCACAGTTGTGATCCACGGGCAACAGAATTTGTGTTCCTTTTACTTTCGCTAAATCCAAAATGTCTTTGGCTTTATCAACCAAATCTTTTTCAACGCGGCTGGCTCCAACCGCCACGCCTTGCGCCAACAAGAACGTATAGGCCATGGCGCCGCCAACAATGATTGAATCCACCGTGCCAATCATGTGCTCAAGCGCGGGCAATTTGTCGCTCACTTTGGCGCCGCCCAAAATTGCCACAAAGGGTTTGCGCGCGTTCTGCAATGTTTCGCCAAGAAATTTCAACTCCTTGGCCAGCAAAAATCCCGCCACGCATGGCTTGGGTTTCATAGCCAGCGGCAGCGCCAACATGCTGGCGTCATTGCGATGGCTGGCTCCAAAGGCGTCGTTGCAATAGGCGTCGGCGTACTTGGCCATGGCCGCGGCGAATTGCGCGTCGCCTTTCTTCTCGCCTTTTTCAAAACGTAAATTTTCCAGCAGCAGCACCTCGCCCACTTTCAACGCCGCCGCTTGCGCGTGCGATTGGCTAGGTAATTCGCTGGACAAATGCACCTTGCTGGCCACGCCCGCAAGCAATTCACGCAACCGCTGCGCCACGGCGTTCATGCTGTAGGCGGGCTCATGCCCCTTGCCTTCGGGTCGCCCCAAATGGCTGGCCACAATCACGCTGCCGCCGCGCTGAAGCACGCTTTCAATGGTTGCAATAGTGGCGCGAATGCGCCGATCATCGCTGATGGAGCCGTCATCATGCTGCGGAACATTGAAATCCGCGCGAATGAATATTTTTTTGCCGCGCACGTCCAATTGGTCGATGGTCTTCTTTGCCACAATATTCTCCAGCGCGGCATGATAGAAAGTCTTGAGAAACTTCGACGGCAACTTTGACGCCACGGCAACGGCAAAACCGTGGGACAAAATATAAAAACGAATCTAACAACACATCCATTCCCAAAGACACACCACACTTTCAATGCCCATGCAGCCTAAAACAATTGTGATCGCCGGCGAAACCGCTTCAGGCAAAAGCGCGCTGGCGTTATGGCTTGCGCAACACATTCCTGGCGGCGGCGAAATTGTGGTGGCTGACAGCATGCAAGTTTGGCGTGGCATGGACATTGGAACGGCCAAGCCCACCACCGCCGAGCGCGCGTTGGTGGCGCACCACGGAATTGATTTGGCCGATCCACACCACGATGCGTTCAGCGCCGCGGATTGGTTGCGCCAAGCCACGCGCGCCATCGCCGACATTCACGCGCGCCAGTGCCACGCCATTGTGGTGGGCGGAACCAACTTGTATCTGCGGCTGCTCTTTGAAGGAATGGTCGAAAGCGCCCGTCCAGACGCTGAATTTCGCAAGTCGCTTGACGCGCTTGACGCCAACGCGTTGCGCGAAAAACTCATTC
>CAIWNO010000206.1 GCA_903914045.1 uncultured bacterium
ATGTCGCTGGCGCCGCCACTGCGCTGCGCATCTATTTCACTTTTCAAACCAAGATCGCGCGACGTGTTGCGCCCTAAATGTTGATCAGGCATGAAGATCACTTGCACGCGCTCGCCCTTGGCCAACTTGGTGTCGCCGCCATCAAAGGCCCACTTCAACACGTGCCGCGCGTTGCTTGATGTGCAACATGCGCCGTGGTGTTCACCAACAAACGCCTTCACCGCGGCGCTTGAATTCACATAAGTAATTGGAATCACGCGCACCTTGTGCTTGCTTTGCGCGTGCGCCTTTTCAATTTCTTCCCACGCGGTCAACGCGTCTTCGTAGGCGGCCATGTCAGCCATGGAACAACCGGCGGACAAATCGGGAAGAATTACTTTCACGGATTCATCGGTAAGAATGTCGGCGGTTTCCGCCATGAAATGCACGCCGCAAAATAAAATAAATTGCGAGCCGCGCGCCTTGGCCTCTTTGGCCGCCATGCGACTCAGTTGCAGCGAATCACCAATAAGGTCGGCGTGCGCAATCACATGATCTTGTTGATAGTGATGGCCAAGAATGAGCAACTTGTTTCCCAGTTGCTTGCGACGCGCGGAAATGGCGGCCGCAAGTTCCTCATCGGAGCGCGTTCGATAGTGCGCGGGAATTTCTGGCTGCCACAGCATGTGCACATTCTAGAACGAACTTTCAAGCGAAGCGTGCGATTTAAATTTGCAACAAATGTTTAAAATTCACGCGGTTTATTTCACGGATTGAATCGCGGGCGTGTGAATGCCTTCGACGGCAATCACTGGCAAACCCATGCGCTTCTCTATGGCGGCGGCAAGAATTTCCGCCTCTAGGGCGCTGTCCACAAGCACAAAAAGCGTGCTGCCGCTGCCAGACACATGCGCCGCGCGCTGCGTTAACTCCGCCAACTCCTCTAATTCGCCGCGCAACTTTGGCGCAACTTCGCACGCGGGGTGCGCCAGGTCGTTGAACGGCGCGTCGTGCTCAATAATTTGCATGGCTGACAACGCGCGCACGCGATCTGTTTCAACCGCGCCATGCGGACGCAGTTGATCCAGTGTTTGATAAACCGCGCCCGTGGGACATGCGGCGTCCGGAAAAATAAGCAGCGCGTGCAATTTGTCAGGAAGCGGCGCGGGTTCAAGTTGCTCGCCAAGGCCAGTCACAATCGCGCTGCCGCCATCGATTAGGAACGGCACATCGGAACCAAGTCGCGCGGCAATGTCGCGCAATATTTCCCGCGACAATTTCAAATTAAAAAGTTCATTCAGCGCACGCAACATTGCGGCCGCGTTGCTGGACCCGCCACCAAGGCCGCCGCCCACGGGAATTCTTTTCTCAAGCCGCATTTTAATTGGCAACTTACGGCCAACATGCGCCTCCACGGCCAAGTGCGCGCGCACCGCCAAGTCCTTGGTGATGGACCAATCAATTTCAGATTTTCGACGCGCGTCCTTGTGCCAAATAATTGCGTACAGCGAAAGGGAGTCCGCCTGCAACTCCTCAAGAAAAAGTTCATCGTGCAGCGACACGGTCACCATCCAACTTGCAATTGGATGCATTCGCTGCGCGTTG
>CAIWNO010000207.1 GCA_903914045.1 uncultured bacterium
CGTTCCTCGACCGCCACATTGGGGCGGCTATCGAGTGGCGCTGGAACGCATTGAATTGTGGCAGGGAAATGAATTTCGCTCCCATGATCGCGTGGTGTACACGCGCGATGGCTCTGGCTGGAATATCCAGCGACTGTGTCCGTAAGCGTGTTCAACCAAATACGCGGCGATTCAAGTTGCAATTTCCAAAGACTTTGTCCGTAAGCGTGTTCAACCAAATACGCGGCGATTCAAGTTGTAATGTCCAAAGACTTTGTCCGCAAGCGTGTTCAACAAGTTCGCAGCGATTCAAGTTGCAATTTCCAAAGACTTTGTCCGTAAGCGTGTTGCTGCGCTCGCGCACCGCAAGCGCACCAAAAATTTCATCACGCCATGGCTTCGGAGTTGCGCGACGCGCCTTGCCACGCGCGCGCCTTTTTCCCTGGCGGAACCCAACCACCATGCACGGTGGCCTCGCCCAATTCCATCAACATGGCGCGCACGCGTGAAAGCAAATTCTGATCTGGCACCACGCGCAAGCCGCGCGCCATCATGACCACTTCGCGGCCATCTTCAAGTTGAACGCGCAACCAAGTGTCCACCGGTCGCCCATCAAGCGCTTGCATTCCACCGGCGGCTTGGCGCAACACGCCCGCAACCATGTTCCACACTCCGCGCAATTGCGCGTCGGTGTGTCCACCCTGCGCACGCAGGTGAATTTCCAATTTGGTGGCCAAATATTCCTGGGCGCGCTCAATTGGAATGACGCGCTCAACAATAATGCTTGGTTCCGCGCGTGATTGATCCAAGTAGCCAATCACCACGACATTGCGATCCACCTGCAAAAGTTCGCCACATTTGGCGAAGGACTCTGGAAAAATCACGCCGTCAACTTGGCCATGACGATCGGACAACGTCAACATGGCCATGCGCCGACCAGGGTCGCGCCCCTTCTGACTCACGGTTGCGCGCAAGCGACTGACAACGCCAGCCAACACCAACGGCGTGTCGCCCGACATTTCCGCCACCGCGCGACTATCCGCCGTGCAAAATGTTTCAACCACATTCTTGAAATCATCCAGCGGATGTCCGCTTACATGAAATCCAATCGCCTCTTTCTCCATGGCCAACATGGTGGCGCGATCCCACGGCGCGACATTTTGTAACAACGGCGACGCGCCTTCTTTCTTGGCGTCTGGCGTTGCCTGATCAAACGCGCCGAACATGCTCAGTTGCCCACTGCGTTTATCTTTGGCGCGCTCTTGTCCAGAGCGAATGGCTTCTGGTATGGACGCCACCAACGCCGCGCGCGTCGGCACGCCGTGCAGTGAATCAAACGCGCCGCCTTTCACCATGGCCTCCAATGTCGCCTTGGAAATTGCGCGCGTGTCGGCGCGCTCGCAGAAGTCAAAAAAGTCCTTAAATGGCCCGTTTTTCTTGCGTTCTTCAACCGCGGCGCGCACCGCGGCCTCGCCCGCGCCTGCAATGGCTTGCAAGCCAAAGCGCACATGACCATGCAACGCGTCCACCGGTTCACCATCAGCAAACACAACGGCGAAATCGCTTTCACTCAAATTAATATCTGGCGGTCGAACTTCCACGCCAACATGCGGCTTGGCTTTGGTCGAATCGCTCCAAATACATTTCTTGCAATCCTCCAAATACAAAGCCCACTCCTCCAACTTGCGCGCCTGACTTTCCAAACTCAGCACCGCCGCC
>CAIWNO010000208.1 GCA_903914045.1 uncultured bacterium
CAGCGACCCCGTTGTCAGATTGGCGCGCAGGCGCTCAAACATCACGCGCTCATGCAAGGCGTGTTGATCAATGATCACAATTCCATCGCCATCAAACGTGATCAGCCACGCTTTGCCCGCCTGAATAAATCGAGTCGCGGGCCGCGGCGGCGTCATCAACATTGGCTCGCCATTGATTGGATTGTGCGCCGGAGTTTGCGCTTGAGTTTGCGCTTGAGTTTGCGCCTGAGTTTGCGCCTGAGTTTGCGCCTGACCAACAGCCTGATCAACAGCAAGCGCGCCGCCCGCGGTGAGCGCCTCGCGCAACGCGGCAAATTCAAAACCACGATCGCCACCAGAAGCGTGCGGCGCAAAGCTTGCGTTCTGCCACGCGCCACTAGACATGTCACCAGAAGTGTGACCAGAAGCGCCAGCAGACACATTCACATTGAAATCACGTGTTGCATGGGCGCCGCCACTTTCATTGCGCCGCGACCCCCACCCAAAAGATGAACCCAGCGACGCGCCACCTATGGGCAAGTTTGGAACCAAGTTGGCCGCCTGCAACGCGCTTCGCACCGCGCGCAACAGCGCGGAATGAATCAGCGCTGGCTGACGAAATCGCACCTCGCTTTTTGCGGGATGCACATTCACATCCACCTCGCGTGGATCAATATCAATGGCGATGAAACCAACCGGCGTGCGACCTGGCTCCACCAAACCGCGGTAGGCCTCGCGCATGGCGTGCAACAATCCTCGATCCGAAATGGGCCGACCATTCAACACCATGCGCAATCCATTGGCGGATGTTTTGGCTTGCTCCGGCCGGCCAATCAATCCCCAAATGGCAACGGCGCCGGCGCCGCTAAGATCCACTTGCAATAATTTTTCCTTGAACTCGTCGCCTAGCACCGCCTCCACGCGCAGGCGCGGATCATCCACCGCGGGCAATTGCAGCGTCATGCGCGCGTGTTGAAACAAGCGAAATGAAACGCCGGGGCGGCCAAGCGCCAACCACTCGACCACATCCACAACTTTGCCGGCCTCGGTTGGATCGCTGCGAAGAAATTTACGCCGCGCCGGAACTTGCCCAAACAATTGATGAACCTCAACGCGCGTTCCCGCCGCAATAGCCGCTGGACGCACGCTTGAAAACGCGCCAAAGTCAACTTCTATGCTGGCGCCCTGCTCGCTTGTGGCGGCGCGCGACACCACAACTAGGCGCGCCACGGAACCAACACTGGCCAGCGCCTCGCCGCGAAAACCGTAACTGGAAATATCAATCAAGTCATCCGCCGTGGCAATTTTGCTGGTGGCGTGGGGCGAAACCGCCAGCAGCAATTCGTCGGCGCCAATGCCACTTCCGTTGTCGGACACTTCAATGCGCTCGCGACCGCCGCCTTCAATGCGCACTTCAATGTCGGTTGCGCCGGCGTCAAGGGCGTTCTCAATCAACTCCTTCACCACGCTCGCGGGCCGCTCCACCACTTCTCCCGCCGCGATTTGATTGACCACATGTTGCGAAAGTTGGCGAATGGGCATGCGGCGATTCTACGGTGTGGAATTACCCACCTCTTCACCAATACTTCACATAAATGTGTGGTTATCCACAAGACAAGTTGACGATAATCACCTATGGTTTTACCCAGAATGGCAACACTTGTCATAGGCGACCTGCACGGCTGCGGAATGGAGTTCAATGAGCTCCTGGAGATCGCGCGCCGTGACCGCGTTGACGCGCGCATTATTTTGCTGGGCGATTTGTTCACCAAAGGTCCGCGGCCTGATCTTGTGGTGGAGGCTATTTCTGAATTGCGCGCTGGCGGGCGCCGCGTTGAAAGCGTGTGCGGCAACCATGATTTGCGATTGATGGACGCGTTGCGCAAGCATGACGCGGGCGCGTCGCTGGATGATGTGTCTCCAGCCGAGGCCTACGCCATTCGCGTGTTGGATCGCGCGGGCAAACTGACCGCGGCGCGGCGCATTCTGACGGAGACCATTTCTAAAACATATATTCAAGGTCCAGGTTGGGCCGTGGTGCATGGTGGCATTGATCCGCAACTTGGACTTGCGGGCACAAGCGACTTTGAAAAGATTCACAAGAAGGCCGCGCCTGGTCGCGCGCATTGGTGGGAGTCCTACAACGGCGACGATGGCTTGTTGATTGTCGGACACAAACCGTTGTTCGAGCCACTGGTGTTGCGACGCGATGGAAATCCAATCGTGGTGAATGTGGACACGGGCTGCGCCTATGGTGGATTTTTAACGGCGTACTGTATTGAAGAAGATCGAATGATCATGGTCGCGTCACAGCAACCAGCGCGCGATGGATTTGGCGCTACGCCAGTCGCCACCGCGCCGCGATGGGCATCGGGCGGCCCCGTCCGAACGTTCGTGCGCCGACCTTAATCACAAGCGGCGATTGATCGCGCTTGAATTGCGCGCGGTCAATGGCCAAGCACCAACGCTCGACTAATTTCACATCCAGTTTGGTGGCCAAAGCGATCGCGGGCACATCGCCCTCATGCTCAATCCAACCTGTGACAATGCTGTCCAAGTCCGCGTACGGCGGCAGTGAATCTTGATCCGTTTGATTGGGGCGCAACTCGGCGCTAGGCGCTTTGGTGATGCTGGCTTCTGGAATTGGCGCGCACGCGAAACCAAGTTGCGCGAAATGTGAGTTGATCCAATTTGAAATTGCGTACACCTGCGTCTTTAGCAAATCGCCAATAGGGGCGACGGCGCCAACCATGTCGCCGTACAACGTGGCGTAGCCGGTGGCCAACTCGCTTTTATTTCCAGTGGCAAGAACCAGCGAGCCATCCGAGTTGCTCACCGACATGGAAGTGAGTCCACGCAATCGGCTCTGAAGATTTTCGTCGGCCAGACCTTCGAACGCGCCAAGACCCGCGCGCAATTTTTGCGCCATCAATTCGTGGGCTTGATCAATGGG
>CAIWNO010000209.1 GCA_903914045.1 uncultured bacterium
GCTACCAGAGTTCTGCGAGAAAGTGCAATTCTCAACAAGCGAGTTGCTATACAGCGCGTACATGCCGCCGCCGTATGCGGATTGATTCGCGGTGAATGCGCAGTCACGAATAGTTGGACTTGCATTGCTGATAAACATTCCTCCGCCAAGTCGATACGTGCCGCTTGCAGAACCGATTGGACCGTTGCGAATTGTGAAGCCTTGCAGGACGGTGGCGGATGTTTCGCCAGTCACTGCGCGCACCACGGAAGTGGTGAGGCCTGTGCCATCAATAATGGTGCTTGCGCGCGCGCCGGTGGCTTTCACCGTGATCGCTTTGCCTTTGAAATCGATGGCTTGGTTGTAGGTGCCGGAGGCGACTTCGATGGATTTGCCGGTGGTCGCAGAATCAATTGCGGCTTGGATGGTTGCGAACTGGGATGGAACGCTTATCACATTAGGGCAGCCAACATTTCCGCCTCCGTCCACAATGATTGCGCCCCAACTTGGAACGGAAGGTGAATTGTTGCAGAATTTTGAATTGGATACCAAAATGTTGCCGCCTTGGGTTGAGTCAGCAACCAGAAGATGATCGGTTAAGCAGTTCGTGAATTCGGCGTTAGAAATGTTCAGACGACTTCTGCATTGCGTGACGAGTGTGCAATATGCGCCAGGATTAGTTTGAAGTGAGCAATTCTCGAAACGAACACCGACCATATCAATTGCATCCCAACCATGAATCAGCGAAATGACTTTTTGCGTAATGCCAGAGAAAACGCACTGATTGAGGTACAGGTGTACAGCAGAGTTGCCAGCTCCATAGTTGTAAATCCGAGCGCCAAATCCGCCTCCACTAGAGCCTGTAAAAGTGCATTCATTTAGTGTCGCTGAGGTGCCGTTCACGCCGACCAAGAACAAGTCGCCACCTTGCCCAAATGCATTGTTTGAAAATGCACATGTTGACAGGGTCACAGTACCGCCACGCACCGCGAGTGCGCCGCCATCAGCGGATGAGTTCGAGATGATCTTGCAATTTGTAAATGTGCACTGATTGAATGTGGGTGCGCCAGACGCGACATCAACCGCTCCTCCCCATGTACCTTCCGATACTCCTGAACGAATCCCCGTGAACGTGCACCCGATGAATCGTGGCGAACTATTAGCGATAGATGCGCCACCTCCGGTGAGGGATTCCCCAGGAACTCCAAGGAATTGAATGCCCCTGAGAACACACCCGTTTCCTTCACCATTTTCGCAACGAACAGAGCGTTGGCCTTGGGGCGCGCGCCAATCGAAACCAATACTTGGATTACTTGGAGTGATCACAACTCGTTTGCCTTGCATGGAGATGGATTCTGTATATGTACCTGGAGCGACTTTAATAATGTCTCCCGAAACTGCGGCATTCACGGCTGCTTGAATCGAAGCAAACTGTTCAGGAACACGAAGACCAGCTTCGCAAATGTCGGGCACGCCGTTACTGTTGTCGTCGTTCAGTTCACCACGCAGGATTTGTCCGTAGTCAACGATGCCGTCGCTGTTGCAGTCGGCGGACCATTCAAGGAGCATCC
>CAIWNO010000210.1 GCA_903914045.1 uncultured bacterium
ACAAATGCGCGCCGATTTTAAGAGCGCCGTGTGGAAAGCCAATGAATTAATAACGCAAGCCACCGCCACGGCCGACGGCATCACCAAACTGTCCGCGCAATTGCAAAGCGATTCACATGAGTTGCTCAAGCAAGTGGCGCCGGCCTTTGCAGGCTTAACCGCGGCGCTGGATGAAATTCGCGCGCTGGCCAAGAAGGCCACCAACGGCGACGGCACCGTGGGCCGCTTGATGAATGACCCGGAGTTGTTTGAGAACCTATCCGACGCCTCGCGGCGCCTGGAAATGACCATGCGTGATTTGCAATTGCTCATCCGCAAGATCAAAGAAGAAGGTTTGGGCGTGAGTTTCTAATCAATGATCTTTCCTTGAATGATTTGGCCAGCGCTGATTGAAACGGATTTGCACCGCGCGCAAATAAAAAGGTGGCCCGACTCGAATGAATCGGACCACCGTTGATGTCACAAACAGAGTGCGTCAAACTTAGTTGCTGACCACGATCACTTCAACGCGGCGGCTTTGCGCTTTGGTCTTTAAGGGAGCATCTGGACCAAAGCTTGAAAGCGAAATCACCTTGCCATCAAGGCCCTTCTTGATGATGTATTCACGCACTGAATAGGCGCGATCGAAGCCCAAATAATAATTGTCCTTGAAGCCAGACTTCTTGATTGGATCGGTGTCGGTGAAGCCCGCGACGCGAATGTACTTGCCGGCATACTTGTCCTTCAAGATGGCCGCGACCTTGTCAAGACTTTTCTTGGCGTTCTCTTTCAACGCGGTCTTGCCGGAATCAAACAGCACGTCGCCTTCAATGCTGACATGCAACTCGTTTCCAACTTGGCTGGCGGTCACGCCTTCAATGCCGGTGAAATTCTTGTCGCCTGCGGGCGCGGTGCTAGCGGCACCCTTGGACTTGTCGGCATCATCGGCGCGCGCAATCGCGGCTTGACGCTCGCGCTCGGCGGACTCCAAGGCGGCGTTGCGGTCATCAAGTTGCTTGCGCAAACTTTCATTTTCTGTTGTCAGGTCATCAACGGTTTGTTGATTGTTCTTGCAACCAACCAATGTTGTGGCGGCGACAAGGGCGAGTAGTGAAATAAGACGTGTTGTTTTCATAATGCGGAATCCTTCCATTTGATGAGCCCCCAGCAGGTCCCAATGACATGCTGAATTGGACTCTGATTTATGTTGAGGGGCAGTGCAAACGCTATGACTTCATTTGTCAAGCGATGTTTGTTGAATTGCTTGAATTCATTGAGTGTTTGGAGTGAGAAGCGTGCGCAGCAAAGGTTCGATCCACGGATTGCCCAAATAGGAAATGACGCACGCCAAGGCTAAATAGGGACCGTATGGAATTTCGCGGTTCTTCTTTCCAAGAATCCGATTGAGTCCGCCTGAAATAGCCAGCCATGAAAGCGCGATGAATGGCGCCATGAAGAAAGTGATCGTGGCGATCTTCCACCCCAACGCCGCGCCCGCCGCGCCAAGAATGTGCACATCGCCCAAGCCCATGGCCTCGCGGCCAAACGCGAGCGAGGCAAGAATGCGCGTGAACCAAATGATTGCGCCGCCCACCAGAAATCCAAACGAGCACATTCCATACACGCCAAATGTGGCGGCTTCGCAGCGCGCTTGCACTTGTTCAAACTGTCCCAGCCAATATCCAATGGCGAACGCGCTAAGAATGGGCAACAGAAAAATAAATTCCTTGAGCATCTCCACGCGAATGACGCGCGCGGGAATGAATTCTTGTTCGTAGTCAATGAAACTGCGCGGAATATGACCGCGCCATAGCAACACGCTTGACACAAGCAGGCCAAGCATGGCGGCGACCGACGCCACGCACACACGTACGGGAAGAATGTCCAAGCCCCATCTTCCACGTGGAAATGCATCAGCGATGGATGGCACCAGCGCTTGCATTCTCCACAACACAAACGCGGCGATGGTTGCCGCGGCGGTCATGCGAATGGGAACATAAAATGTGCGCGCATCGATGAGTGACACGGTGGCAAGCGTGGACCAGCAAATTAAAATCGCCAACATGGCTGGCAATGTTGCCATGGGTCCGTTGCGCGTCCACCACCATGATTGCTCGCTCGATGGAAAGCGCCAGGGACCCGCGTACAACAAGAAATAGGTGGCGAAGAAGAGTGCGCCCAATCCAACCTCTACGGCCACATGTTCAAACCCAAAGCTGGTGCCGCAGGTGCGGCAACGGCCACGCAAGATCAAGCACGACAACACGGGAATATTTTCAAACCACGCCAGCGAGCGCCCGCACGCGCCGCAGCGGCTTTCGGGATGGATAATTCCCTGGCCGCGCGGCAATCGCCACGCGATGAGATTGATGAAGCTGCCAACGCACGCGCCGGCGGCGAACACAAAAAAACCTTGCACAACATGCGGCAAATATGGAATGAGCCGCTGCAAAAAATCATTCATAGACGCGTTGATTATTCCGGCTCCTGCTTGCTCAACGCGTCGGCGGTCAGGGTTTGAATTCGCTTGGTGGCGTTGTCAAGAATGCCGCGGCAATGGTTGGACAATGCGCGGCCGCGCTCGAATGCTTTCAAACTTTCCTCAAGCGAAATGGCGCCGCTTTCCAGTTGATCCACAATGGATTCAAGTTGCTTCATGGCGTCTTCGTAGCCCAGGTTAGAAATGACGGAGTCGGCACTGGATGAGTCGCCTACTTTGTCCGATGATTTTTCGCTTGATGTTTTTGCCATGATGGAAATCTACCCGCCCTTCTCTATTCGTGAATGAAGTTCGCCGTCGCTCAAAACTGTTTGGATGACATCGCC
>CAIWNO010000211.1 GCA_903914045.1 uncultured bacterium
AAACAGATCAATGTTGAAAGCCCGCAAGAGTTGCAGCACATCGCGGACATAGCGCGGCAACTTGGCGTGGTGGCCGACGTGGCCTTTCGCCTCAATCCAAACGTGAATCCCAAGACGCATCCGTATATCACCACCGGATTTCGCGACAACAAATTTGGAATGGATGAATCATTCATGCCGGAACTGCGCGGCATTCTTGCGCGCGAAAGCAAGTGGTTGCGCTTGCGCGGCTTCACCATGCACATTGGCTCGCTGCTGTTTGATCTTGCGGTGATCCGCGAGGCCATTGAAAAAACAATCGCCGTGCACGAATCATTCAAAGCGGAAGGCCACCCGCTTGATCGCCTTGATATTGGCGGCGGTCTTGGCGTTGCCTATGACGCCGCGGACACCGCGCGCGAATTTGAAATGATCGCGCAGTATGGACGCATGGCGATTGATGTCACACGCGCAATGAATGTTGAATTGCTTTGCGAGCCTGGTCGTATTTTTGTCGCGCGCGCGGGCGTGCTTGTTGGTCGCGTTCAATACATTAAAGCCACGGCCCAAAAAACATTCGCCATTCTTGACACGGGCATGCATCACTTGGTGCGGCCCGCACTCTATGGATCCAAGCATCGCATTCTTCCGCTGCGCCAAGGCACCGGTGAAAAAATTATCTATGACATTGTCGGACCCATTTGTGAGTCGTCGGATTTTCTGGCGAAAGACGTTTCACTTTCGCCATTAAAGCAGGGCGATCTTGTCGCAATCGCGGACGCCGGCGCTTACGGATTCACCATGGCCAGTCAATACAACAGCCATGAGTTGCCCGCTGAAATTGCGGTGGCTGTGGGGCGCGCTGTGGTTTGTGACTGATTTTAATTTCTCCGTGTGATTTTTTTTAAGGCGCACAATCAACGCTCAATCAAATCGCATTCACTGCTCATTCAATTCGTGCATTCAACGCGCTTTCAACTTGTGTATTCAACGAGTGCAAGAATCAATCGTGAGCACGTCACCAATACTGATCATGCCGGCGCGTTCCACCAAAAGATGTTGCCCAAATGTCACGCTATTTCCAGCGCTGCGATACGTGGCCAGAGTGGTAACCGGATCACGCGAACCGAACTCGCCCGTTGTTTGATCAATGGTGATCACTTTGCAGCGCTTGCATGAATTGCTGGCACGAAATTGCGCGTGCTGAATGGTGAGCGCGCTCCAGTGATCATCCTCCGCAAGCGCCGCGCCACGCACAACAACATTGGCGCGGAAGCGATCCATGGGAATTGCCGCTGATCCTGCGATTTGCAAACGAGTATTCAGATCCGCTAAAGAAGTTTCGCTGGTCAACAGCAGCGGAGCGGCGTCCGCAAAGCTGACATTGCGCCGCGGCTCGCCACGATTCATGTTGGTCAATCGCGTTGTGTTGTCCGGCATGTACACAAGCCGCGCGCGTTGATGAAGAAATTCACTCAGCATGGCGTCGGCGTCTGGCCAGATGGCAAGAGCCTGAACAAAGTCATCCCAAATTTGCACGCGCGCATACGCACTTTCATTCGTGGGCGTATTCGACGCAAGCGCATCAAGGGCGATTTGATACCAGCAAAGATCCGTTTGAACAATCGCCGCGTCAGTGTGTGACCGCGAATTGTCCGCCGCCAACTTTGGGCAAGAAATGCGCATTGTGTTGTCGGCAATGTCCGCACGCACCAGCGCCAACTTCGCGCATGTTCGCTGCGAAATAAAATTTCCAGTTTCGTCCACCAACATAAAGCGACGGTCGTGGCGCAAGCCGCGTTCATCCACTGGCCAAGTGTCCGGGGAAAATCCAGCCGCACCTTTCAGCGGATACACATGCAGCGACGCCACTTGAATGGTGTTGGTGGCGCAATGTGGTGCGTGCGATGAAGTTGGCATGCATGTAAAATTACATGCTCCACGGCTTCAAGTGTGATCTTTGTTCTGCGCGCCGCTGACATTGCCAAAGCCGCCGCCGCCGGGAGTTTCAATTTCAATCGCGTCGCCCGCCTGCATGTGCGCCGCCACAATTCCAGGCAGTTCCTCAAGGCGACCGTCAGCGCGAATTATTCTCTGCGCTCCACGCGCGCCGGGCGCGCCGCCGTTCATTCCATACGGCGACTCAATGCGGTGTTGCGACAGAAATGACAAGTCAACCGCTTCCAAAAATCGAATGCGTCGAACAAGGCCATCGCCACCGTGAAACTTTCCAGCGCCGCCGGAATTGCGGCGAATACAAAATTGCTCAAGCCGCACCGGATAGCGCCGCTCAAGCACCTCGGCGTCGGTGATGCGCGTGTTGCTAATGTTGGTGTGCACGCCGCTTTCACCGTGGCCATTCGCCGTCGCGCCCGCGCCGCCCGCAATGGTTTCATAAAAGCCAAACCGCGCGTTGCCAAACAAAAGATTGTTGATGGTGCCCTGACTGCACGCACCAAGATTGAAGGCGCGCCACAGCAAATCCACAAGCCGCTGGCTGGTTTCGGTTTGTCCAATCGCACACGCGGGACACTTGTCGGGCGCGCCTGAAAAGTTTGGTGACAAAATAGTTCCCTTGGGCAAAATAATTTCAATTGGATCAAGCAACCCTTCGTTCATTGGAAACGCCGGCGCAGCGCCGCCAAGAAGTTGACCAACCAACACACGAATGCAATACATGACCGCGGCGCGCGTGACGGCTTGCGGCGCGTTGAGATTGTTGGCGTGTTGCGCCGATGTTCCAGTGAAGTCAATCACAAGCCGCGGCGGAGTGTGCGCGCGGCTCATGCGCACGCGCAGCACGGTGCCATCATCCAGGCGTTCTTCAAGCGGCGCGATCACCGCGGGCAACAATTGCAACGCCTGTTGCGCCGCGCGACAAGCCGACGCGCGCAACTTTTCGTTTGACGCGCGTAGAAATGGCAAGCCACTTTGCGCGATCAACTCGCGCATGCGCGCCACCGCCAATTCATTCGCCGCCACTTGCGCCGCAATATCCGCAAGATTGTCCGCCACCATGCGGCTTGGCCACGCGCCAGCGCGCAGTTGATTTTCCACACGATCAAAATGCGCCGCGCCATGTTCAACAAGCAGCGTGGGTTCAATCACCACGCCTTCATGCGCAAGCGTGGTGGCGTCGGGCGGCATGGATCCAGGACGTGTTCCGCCAATCTCCGCGTGGTGCGCGCGATTAGCCGCGAAGCCAATCAGTTCTTGGATTTGATTGTTGTTGCTTGGCAATGAAAAAATTGGCGTGATCACCGTGATATCTGGCAAATGCGAACCGCCGTAGCGCGGGTGGTTCACAACCCACACTTGCCCAGGCGCGAACGCATGCGCCTTGCCCACTTCGCGCACGCACACGCCAAGCGCGCCCAGGTGAATTGGAATGTGCGGCGCGTTCACAACAAGAAATCCATCAGCGTCAAGAAGTCCGCATGAAAAATCAAGTCGATCTTTTATGTTGGGCGAAACCGCGGTGCGTCGAAGTTGCTCGCCCATGTCGGTGGCAATCGCGCCCATTTGCGCGGCCACCAATTCATGCAAGTCAGCGGCGGCATTTGTTTCTTGCGCGCCATCATCGCGGGTTGCAATCGTGGCGCCGTTGGCGTGCGTGCGCGCGCGCCAACCAGCCGCCAGAAACGCTGTGAAATAAGTGCCGCCTAGCACCGCTGGTCCAATCATGTTTGCAGACGCGTGTTCAACGGCCACCACAGGCGTCAGGTTTGTCCGCGCAATTTCAACATGTAGGCGCACGCGCTCAATTTCAATAGCGCGCGCCTGATCGGCATGAAATCCATACGTTTGATGAAAGCGCGCGTTGAACAACTCACGCAATCCAACCGCGTTGGACCAGCGCACATTGCTGAGCGCAAGCTCAATCTCCAAACTTTCCTCTTGCCCAAGCATTCGCATCAGCGCAACGCGGCGCGTTTGATGCGCGGCGGATGGATCCATTCCAATATCACGCAATTCTATTTTTGCGCGCGCAAACAACGCGTCATATTTTTCATGTAACGACAAGCCACATTCATCGATGGTTGCCAAAACAAGTTCAGAAACCACGCGCGTCACGGGCGTTTGCGAAATTCCACTGGCGCAAAGAAGGCCGGCGTCCGCGGGAAGCACAATGGTTCTCATGCCAAGTCGCCGCGCAATGGCACACGCGTGAAGTCCACCGGCGCCGCCAAACGCAACAAGCGCGTGATCGGCTGGATCAACGCCTTTGCGAACCGTGACCGTGCGAATGGCCGCGGCCATTGATTCATTGGCGATGGCGATGAATCCATGCAGCATTTCATGCACTGTCATGTCAGCCGCGTTCTGTTGCGATGTTGATAAAGGAATGTCGCCCGCTTGATCTTGCGCCGCGTTCTGTTGCGATGTTGATGAAAGAATGTCGCCCGCATGATCGTGCGCCGCGTTCTGTTGCGATGTTGATGAAAGAATGTCGCCCGCATGATCGTGCGCCGCGTTCTGTTGCGATGTTGATGAAGAAATGTCGCCCGCTTGATCGCGCGCCGTGTTGGCAGTGGCGCGCGTGGTCATGGCCGCGTGCAATTCATGCGCGCGCTTTAGCGCGTCGTTGAGATGAATTGGAATTGGCATATTGTGCGCGTTGATATGCCCCAAAATAAAATGCGCGTCAGTGAGCGTGAGCGGCCCGCCCGCGCCGTAGCACGCGGGACCTGGAGTTGCTCCGGCGCTTTGCGGACCAACTCGCCGCGCTTCGCCGTCCCACCACAAAATAGAGCCACCACCCGCGGCCACACTTTCAACGGCCACGCATGGCGACGCAATGGTGGAGCCCGCCACGGTTGTCTCGTCACGCATTTCCGGCGCGCCGTTCACGCGCGCAACATCGGTGCTTGTGCCGCCCATGTCCAGCGTGACGCACCGCGCAAATCCACACTCGCGCGCAATGCTTGCCGCGCTTGCAACGCCGCCAGCAGGTCCCGAAAGCAGACTTTCACGGGGCGCAAACGCAGAAGCGGGTGTCAGGCCGCCCGCGCTGGTCATCATGAAAATGTCCGCGCCACTAGCGCCACGTTGTATGGACTGAATAAATTCGCCCACTGGTTCGCTCAGCGCGGCGTCCACCACCGCCGCGCGCGCGCGCGGTTCAAAGCGGCTTGTCGAGCCACATTCATGTGAAAGCGAAATCCATTTGAAACCCTCTTCACGCAAAATAGTTGCCACACGTTTTTCATGCGCTGGATTTCTGGCCGCGTGCAACAGCGCCACCGCGGCGATGGCGCTTGTGCCGCGCGCGGCATGGCGAGCACGTTGGCGCAACGCTATTTCATCTAGCGCCACAAGTTCCTGTCCATCAAAAGTCATGCGCGCGTTCACGCCCACGGAATTTTTCTCAAGCGTTGTCGGTTTGCGCGGTGCGTTGGCAAAAATATCCAGGCGACGCTGATCTCCAATTCGCAACACATCCTCCAAGCCGTCATTCACAAACAATGTCACCGCGCCAACGCGTCCTTGCAGCAGCGCGTTGGTTCCGCGCGTGGTGCCAATGCAAATTCGACAATCATGTAAAGGCT
>CAIWNO010000212.1 GCA_903914045.1 uncultured bacterium
ACAACACCAACATCAACGCTGCGAAATGTCATTGGACTTATGCGATCAATTTCAATAAATCTAGGCATACCCAAAGCGAGTTGACGAATTGCAACCATGACCGGGTCATAGCGAACAACATGGCCAACCTGCAACGTTGCTCCAGATTTTGCGGCCGCATCTGCAATTGCGCGCGCTTCAACCACGCTTGGTGCCAACGGTTTTTCTATCAGGCAATGAATGCCTTTTGCTAACAGGGCTTCAGCTGCCGAACGGTGGTGTATGGTTGGCGTGGCAATCACTACGCAATCAACGCCAAAGGCAATCAGCTCATCTACAGTAGCGAACCCCTTGCCACCAAATGTTTCGGTCATTTCATTGCGGCGCGATTCTTCGCGATCAACAACACCAACAAGTTCAACACCCTGAATTTGGGTGCCTAAACGAATGTGGTGGCGGCCCATGCGCCCAGCGCCAACAACGCCATATCGAAGTGTTTTTTTGCTCATAACTATCGATGAGCATAGTCAGTTTGGCGAGGAATATCGCTCGGAATTTTGTTTCGCCAAGCGCTCCTCTCGCGCAAGGGTGTCGTATGAATGGGTGAGACAATTTGCAAGATCCCACGCCAATAGAATCCCAAAAAACACGCTTGTCAGCATGGTGATCAAAGCGAATATCCAAAGAAATTGTTCAAAAATCACCAGACTTTCGCTTTTGTAACACACATACAAAACAGGAACCGACACAAGCGCCATCGACCAATATAAATACACACACGCCTTGTGCAACAGTTCGTTGCGAAGATAAAGTGAAATTTTAGAAAGATGAAATAAAACAATCGACCACCCCGCCTGTGCGGGGATCAATAAATATGTTGAGACCGTCAACCACACAATCGAACCGCTATTTTGATTTAATAAATTCACGCCCACCGGTTGATTCGCCGCGTTTAGGCTTGCCATATAAAAAAAACCGACAATCCAAAATAAAAATCCGCAAGGGAAGATCAACTTGCGAATCACAGCCTGTCTGTGCAGACCCCACATATCTGATCCCGGTCCATTGATTGATTTTTGCCATAAATACGCCACAATTGGCGCCACTAAAAAAAATGGAATCATGCTCCACTTCGCGGTTGAGAATCGAACAAGTCTAATCTTTTGCATTGCGTCATATGAAAACACCATTGATAAAAACAAGCAAATACTTAGCAACGAAGCGGCCAACACAAATCGTCTAACAATGGGCCACACAATAATTGGTCCAGCTCGGTGTAGCTCACCTTCACGCCATCTACTTTGATGGACCACCGGATAACCACATTCAGGACAGCGTTTGGGAATGGGTGGACCAACAAGTTGATATCCACACCGCATGCAAAGTTGTGAAATTTGTTTGTGTGCGGTCATGTTTTATTGTTGTGATGCGCAGACTCCCGAGTCGCAATATGTATTTGCGCTTGTTCACCACCACCTACAAATGCAACCGCCTGTTTGAATATAGAAAGGCCAAGAGCATCACCGCTTCGGGTGTGCGCGCAAAGGCGCGTCCACCAAGGATGTTGTGTCCAGCGCGTAAATCGCTCGGGATGGGGCATAAGTCCAAACACCAAACCACTTGGATCACAGATACCGGCAACGGCGTTCATACTGCCGTTAAAATTATCTTTAGCCGCATAACGCAAAGCAATTTGACCGTTTTTTTCAAGTGTTTCTAGCGTTTTCACATCCGTCATAAATCGCCCCTCACCGTGCGCGCTAGGAAGCATGTCGCAATCGTGTTGTAAGGAAAGGCCGCGCGTCCAAATACACTTTGTGTTGCTTGGAATTTCCACGCGCGTCCAGGCATCATGAAAGCGCTCACCAATGTTGGTGGACAGAGCCACGGTTGGAGCGGCGGAAATTTTTGGCCACGCGCTTGATTTAGAATTAGGGAGCGAATGTAAATTTGTGGAAATAGTTGGACCTGGCAACAAACCAGCCTGCACCGCGATTTGAAATCCATTGCATGGGCAAATCATTGGTGTGCCCCGCTCAATTGCCGCGGCAATGGCCGGATAGATTTCGCGACGCATCAACGCCGCCATAATTCGTCCCGCGGCAATATCGTCGCCATAACTAAATCCACCAGGCAAACCAATCAATGCAAATTGATCCACAAGTGTTGGACTGCGAATAAGACGCGAAAGTAAAATACTTTCCGGTTCTGCTCCCGCCGCTGCAAACGCTTGCGACAACTCCAGATCACAATTAATTCCAGGAGCGGTAATAACAAGGGCTTTAAGAGATTTCATAATTTAAAATCTCCAAAAATTTTTTATAAAAAAGACAGGGTGTAGGACGTCGCGTTGCCGCGCCAACCATATTTGCAATTAGTGCAATTCGTTTCATGGTTTACCAGTTCACTCCGGCGCTTTCCCAAGCCGCCCTTAAAGCGCCAATAGATATTTTTTCATTACCCACCACAAGCAAACCACTGTTGTTGAATTTACCAATCACAGCATGAGCAACACCAGCAAGCATTGTGGTGATCGAAGCAATATTTTCTGGCGCTACTTCAAGTAAATAGCGACTTGGTGTTTCGCTAAATGCCCGCGCCTCAAGCGAAATATTATTTTCACACGGCACGGCGCGTAAATCAATTTCAACACCAAGATCCCCACCAAACGCCATTTCAGCAGCAGCCAACAACACGCCGCCCTCACTGGCATCGTGCGCGCTTGTTACATAGCCAGACGCAATACATGCCGCAACCGCACGCGCTGTTTTTGGACCAGTCATTAAATCAACCATTGGCAATTGCATATTCGTATTTGCGCAATCGCCAAGCACGACCCGGTGAGAACCACCCATGCGATCATCGGTAAAACCCACCAAAA
>CAIWNO010000213.1 GCA_903914045.1 uncultured bacterium
CGGCCACCATCCTGCCGCTTGGCTTGCCGCCGCCATGGCCACCAACCCAATGGAAACCGCCTCGCCATGGTGAACTTGATCATGCAACAGCGATTCAATGGCGTGCGCAAATGTGTGGCCCAAGTTCAGGTGCGCGCGCTCGCCGTGCTCCTGCTCATCGCGCGACACAATTGCGGCCTTCACAGAGGCTGATCGATGGACAAGTTCAACCAACCGCGCGGGATCCATGGCGCGCAACCCTTCGCGATGTTTTTCCAGCCACGACAACATGGGCTCATCGGCAAGCAGCGCGTGCTTCACGCACTCGGCAAGACCGCAGCGAAACTCGCGCGTGGAAAGCGTGGAGAGCGTGCGAACATCGCTGACAACCCATGCGGGCGCGCAAATTGTTCCAGCCATATTTTTGGCCAAGTTGTTTGACAAGTTGTTGTTGACATTGTTTGTCAAGTTGTTGTTGACATTGTTTGACACGTTTGTCGGCAAAATTTGTGAAGAGTTTTTCGCGGCGCCACTGTTCACGCTTGCATCAGGCGCGTCGCTGGGCATGGGAAGATTCACGGCGGTCTTGCCACCAATCGCGGCGTCCACCATGGCAAGCAGCGTGGTGGGAATCATGACCGTGGCAATACCGCGCATGTACGTGGATGCTGCGAAAGCAGCCATATCGCCCACAATTCCGCCGCCCATGGCGCACAACACATCGCTGCGTTGCACACGCTCGGCCAGCATGCAGCGCCATACTTTTTCAACTTGAGCGATGGATTTATTGTCCTCGCTCGCAACAACCACATGCGTCACCACGCGCAACCCCGCAGCTTCAAGCGATGCGGCAACTTCGCGCGCCCAGGTCTGCGCAATAGACTGGTCCACCACCAATACCGCAACGCGTGCCTTGGGAATTTTTTTCACAATGCCAGCGCCCACGCCTTGCAACAGCGCGTCGCCAACATGAATGTCGTACTGGCCTTGCGCGCTTTGCACAGAGATCGCTTGCATAAGCGCATACTCGCCCCTTGCGATCAATTCGGCAAGGGGCGAAATTTAAATTCACATGCTGCCCGCGAACAGAGTTGCGCGACAGATGCGACACGCGCCCCCGCTCTTCAAACACTCTTGATCAATTCTGCATGCGCTAGACTTCAACAATTCACACGCCATTCATGCACCTATGTCGGCACTGCTTGCGTGAAACGCGCGGAATTCATCAGCCTGCTCGCGGCCAAAGTAATAATCTTGAACACGCGTGGGCATTTTCCGCAAGTCCATGAACATCAACCCGTCCACCACGTTTCCAAAGTCCGGATCCACATTGAAGGCGATCAAGCGCGCGTTCAACTTCAGATATTGCCGCAGCAAAACAGGCATTTTGCGACCATCGGCCTCCACTTCTTGAATGAGTCGATCCACATCGGCCACGTTGCGAACAGCGGCGTGCGTGTGCGCGGGGTCCCAATCTAGAAACGGCTCCATGACTGGCGGATTTTTTGGCTTGACATCTTTGGCGAATCGATCAATGGCGTGATGCGTTTTTAGAAACGCCATGATGAGACGCTTGGACATGCTTTGATACGCGTCTGAAATACTGACTGGCCCCAGCAGAATTGCGTACTGCGGCCGCTGCAATGCAAAGCGCGCAATGCCGCGCCACAGCAGCAACAACGGCATTGGTTTCTTTTGATGCGCGCGCGCCACCCAACTTCTTCCAAGTTCAAGCGCCGGCCCAAGCGACTTCAACATGCTGGGCGAATAATCAAACAGCGTGCTGGTGTACAGGCCGTCAAGTCCGTGCGCGGCAAGAATTTCATCGGTCAAGCCCATGCGATAGCCGCCCATGACTTCTTGCGTGCGCGTGTTCCACAC
>CAIWNO010000214.1 GCA_903914045.1 uncultured bacterium
GTCAACATGATTTCATCAACCGCGTTGACCGTGTGGATTGTCATTGCCATCGCCGCGATCGCCGGACATATTTTTTCACCGTGGCTCAAGTTCAAAGGCGGCAAAGGTGTGGCCACCGGATTCGGCGCGCTTGTGGCCATGTGGCCCGTGCTGACATTTCCAATGCTCATCGCGCTAGCCGTGTGGATAGCGTGCATGAAACTTTCGCGCATTGTCAGCCTGTCAAGTTTGATCGCCGCGCTCACACTGCCCTTCAGCGCCGCGTTGCTTCTTCCATGGAACATGCCCGCGCAAATTGTGGCCGCGCCAGCACCAACCACTCCGCTTGAAACCACAACAGGCACGCCACTGCCCGCGGTCATCGCCTGCGCGCTTATCGCCGTGCTGGTGTTCATCACGCACCGCGCCAACATAAAACGCCTGCTTTTAGGCACGGAAGCGCGCGTTGGTCACAAGCCAAAGCCGTCCGATACGATCACATTGTGAGTTCCAACACCACACAATCTCATTCAAACGATATGTGGCAGAGCGCGCTCTCCACGCGATTTGCCTCCACTGAAATGCAGCAATTGTGGTCCGACGCGCGGCGCGCGCAGTTGTGGCGCGGCGTGTGGCTGGCCGTGGCGCAAGCGCAACACCAACTTGGCGTGAACATTCCGCAAGCCGCCATTGACGACATGCGCGCCAATATCAACACCACGGATTTCGCCGCGGTGGCCAAGCATGAAAAACGTTTGCGCCATGATGTCATGGCGCACGTGCACGCCTTTGGCGAATCCGCGCCCGCCGCGCAAGGCTTCATTCATTTGGGAATGACCAGTCAAGATGTTGTTTGCAATGCCGACGCGATTATTCTGCGCGACGCGCTTGAACTCATCGCCAACAAATTCGCGCGCGTCATTGATCGCATCGCCACATTCGCCGCCAAGCAACGCGACCTTGCGTGCCTGGGCTTCACGCACTTTCAACCCGCGCAACCGCTCACGCTTGGAAAGCGCGCCACATTGTGGGGACAAGATTTTGCCATCGCGCTTCAAGACATTCAACTGCGACTTGCAGGCGTAAAGTTGAAAGGCTTGCGCGGCGCCACAGGCACGCAATTCTCCTTCCTAGCGTTGCTGGGCGACACCGCCAAAGTTGATCAACTTGAAGCCACATTCTGCGGCTTTTTGAAGTGGAACCCCGACGCCGTATGGAGCGTGTGCGGACAAACTTCGCCGCGCGTGTTTGAGGCCACCGTGCTCAACGCGCTGGCCGTGGGCGCCTGCGCCATTCATAAATGTTGCAACGACATTCGCCTGCTGGCCAACTTGCGCGAGGTGGAGGAGCCCTTTGAAAAAGATCAAATTGGTTCAAGCGCCATGCCGTACAAAAGAAATCCAATGCGATGCGAGCGCGCCACTGGCCTGGCGCGATTTGTGATTGGTCTTGCGCCCGTGGCCATGGCCACCGCCAGCGAGCAGTGGCTTGAACGCACGCTTGATGATTCAAGCGCACGCAGACTTTCGCTGCCCGAGGCGTTTCTTGCGCTAGACGGCGCGCTTGATGTGATGATCAATGTGCTTGGCGGACTTGTTGTGAATGAAAGCGTGATCACCACTCGCTTGCAGAACGAACTTCCATTTGTGGCCACGGAAGATATTTTAATCGCCGCGGTGCGCGCCGGCGTTGACCGCGAGAAAGCGCACCACGCAATTCGCCACCATGCGCTTGCCGCGGCCGAGCGCGTGAAGCTTGGACATTCAAATGATCTTGCGGCGCGCTTAAGCGCCGACGCGCTCTTTGCCAAAGTGAATATTGCAAGCGCGCTTGACGCCAAACGACTCACCGGCCGAAGCGCTGAACAAACTGATCGATGGATCGCCAACGTGGCCGCGCCAATCCGCAAACAATTTTCCGCCACGCTTGCGCATGAGCCAGCATTGAAAGTGTGAACGCCTCACACTGATACAGGTTGGCACAGCATTCACCCCGCCCGCCCCCATCAACCGCACACACACCGAAAGAATTCCAATGCCAATTCCCCGACTTCAATCCGCCAACTGCGCACTTCTGGTCATTGACATTCAAACCAAATTCGCCAAACACATTGCCAAGTGGGACTTTCTAGTTGCCAACAGCGCCATTCTGGTGCAAATGGCCAACGCGCTTGATATTCCCGTGATCGTGACCGAGCAAAGCCCGCAAAGCCTGGGCAACACAACCGCAGAAATCACCCAGCACCTTGCAAAAAATACCCCCATCTATACAAAGACACGTTTCAGCGCTTTCACAAACGATGTTGCCGCTCAACTTCGGACATTAAACCGCTCGCAGATTCTTATTTGCGGAATTGAAGCGCAAGTGTGCGTGCTACAAACCGTGCTTGATCTTGCCGCCAACGGTCGCCAGCCATTTCTAATCACCGACGCCATTTCTGCAACTGACGCCAGTCAAATTCCGCCGGCATTGCGTCGCATGGAACACGCCAACGCCATTTCTACTGGCACGTTGTCGGCCATGTATGAACTTTTGCAAGACGCCACGCATCCCAAGTTCAAGGCTTGCCTTGATTTAGCCAAACGCATTCAATATTAAATTCTTTGGCAGAATTTCCACGCGCCTCGCCACCTATTTAAAATTCAATTTATAAAAACATGAAAAGAGAGGCAAGAACCTCTCTTTCATGTGGTTTATGTTAGATAACAAATAGCTTGACGTCTTTAATCTGAAACCAAAAGCGTCAAATCAGATCAAAAAAGCAAATTAACCCGCAGCTGGTGGCTGACGTGAAATTTCTAGCACTTTAATGCGAATTTCTTGCGCCTGTGCTTTAATATCCTGCATTGCCTTTCGAACACGCGTGCTAGCCGCTTTATTACCGCCGCTGGCCTTGGCAATATCGTCCGCCGCTTCTTCAACCTTCTTTTTAAGCAAATCGTAACTTTCCATGGCTTCTAATCTCCTGAGGTTAGGGGTGACAAGAGGCGAAAGCGCCTCTGTTGCATAGTAACGCCAATTTTGGCGATCTGTTGATCTCGCCCCAAAAGTTCCAATTTAGTTATCTTTGGCGCATGCCCTTGATTTTGGGGCAAAAAGCCCATGGCCAATGAACTACTAATAGATCTGAACTCAATTGATTTGAACGCCGTGGCGCTAGATCAAGCCACCGTGGACAAATTGCTGCCCCAAACTGGTCCCATGCGGCAACTGGACCATGTGATTTGGCACGACGAACAATTCACTTGCGGTGTGGCGGTGAAACACATTCGCCATGATGAATTTTGGGTGCCCTACCACATTCCAGGTCGGCCTTTAATGCCTGGCGTGCTCATGATTGAAGCCGCCGCGCAGCTCTGCAGCATCTTGCAAACGCTCGCCATTCCCAATGTTGGATTTCTTGGCTTCACCCGCTGTGATGAAACTTCCTTTCGCGGACAAGTTGTTCCTGGCGACAACTTTTACACCTTGTGCAAATTAATCGAACGCAATCGACGGCGATTTGCCTGCCAAGTGCAAGGCATTGTGAATTCCAAATTAGTTTTTGAAAGCACCATCACAGGAATGAAACTCTAATCTTGCCATGAGCACGCACAACGCATCCAGTCCGGTTCTTTTACATCCCATCGCCAAAGGTCGCGCATGGGGCGGCACAACATTTGCGCAGTGGAAAAAATTCGCGGCGCCCGCGCCAGGCGAACTTGCCATTGGTGAAAGTTGGGAAGTCGCGGACCTGCCTGAGTCAATCGCCAATGGTTGCTCATTGGTGGCCGCGGGCGCGGGCACTGGAAAAACATTGCATGAACTTATCGACTTGGACACGCCAAGTTGGATGGGGCGCGCGCGCTTGACCGCGCAGGGACGCTTTCCACTTTTGGTCAAATTCCTCGATGCCGCAGAGCATTTATCAGTTCAGGTGCACCCGGATGAAGCCTATGCGGCGGCCAATACGTCGGCTCATTTAAAAACAGAATCGTGGTTTGTGCTGGCGGCAAAACCTGGCGCCACTATTTGGCGCGGCGTGAAAGAGCATGTCACCAAACAGGAATTTGAAACTCGCCTGCGCGCTGGCGCCAGCATTCTTGACTTGCTGGTTGAAGTGCGCGTGCAAGCGGGCGATTGCATTGATCTTCCAAGCGGTCTGTGCCACGCGCTTGGCGAAGGAATTACCGTCGCCGAAATTCAAACTCCAAGCGACACCACGTTCCGCGTGTTCGACTGGAACCGCAACGACCCGTCGCGTTTGCTGCATCTTAATCAAGCCATGCAATGCATTCAATTTGGCAAGACACAACGCCTTGAACACCTTCCCATTCGCAACGCGGCGACGGCGCCCGCGGTGCAAACGCGCTCCATGCGCACCACGCTTTTGTCGCGCACAGACCATTACAAGATTGAGCGCATTGAAGCCATGACCGCCACCACGCTTGAAGTCATCACGCATCAGCGACCCGTGTGCTGGCTGGTTCTTGGCGGCGGCGTTTGCGTGGATGGTCAAACACCCGTAACGGCGAACGCGTGGCAAACGCTGCTATTTCCCGCTATTTCCGAAGGCTGCGTCGCAAAACTTGCAGTGGGAACGACCTTCTTGCGCATCACGTTGCCCGATCCAATGGATCGATTCATTGCGTAGGCTGTTCTTGAAATGCGCCACGCCACTTTTTATTTTTGTGCGACTTGTTTGACATCCACAATCATTCTATTTTCAAGTTGGGCTTGGGCGCTACAGGCTGCGCCAACTCCTTCAGCGACATCTGCGCCAGCAATCAATTCCAAAGAACTTACGCAAGCCGCCTCCGCATTGGCCAGTAAAGTTCCCCCATTTCCAATCGCCGGCGTCAGCGCTCTAGGCGGACGCATATTTAATATTGAGCCAGGCATTGCAATTCATTCGCTTGCGCCATTTTTACAACCTGGCGACGAGGTGCGATTACTTCCAGGAATTCACATTCCTTTTTTGCTGGCGGATCTTCATGGCACACTTGAAAAACCAATCGTCATACGCGGCTATCAAACAGATACCAGCAAGCCCTTGCCCTATGTGAAAGGGGAACTATTCAGCATTTCGCTACTTCGTCCGCAACATGTCATTGTGCGAGATTTACTGGCGGGAAACACCACGGGTCCAACTGTGTTTGTTGACGGTTCCCTTGCCGCTTCACCCGTGGTTGAAGAAACGCCTTTGGTGGCCAACTTGAATTTTATCAATCTACAAATTAAACAGGAATCGCAAAGTCCCAATCAATCCTCGATCTATCTGCGCTCCATTGAAAAAGTGGACTTGTCAAACATTTCCATCAAGGGCTGGAATAATTCCGCGGTGGTCATGGATAATTGCAAGCGTGTGAGCGTTTCCAAGTGCACATTTGACAGCGCAAAAACTTTGCCGCAATACCGAGGCGTGGCTATTCGCTCGGGCTGCGAAGATATTTCGTGCATGTATGTCAGTTTCGGCATCAAGGTGCAAGTGGCGTTTGAACTTGGCGTCTGTGACACCACCAATGCCACTGAACCTGTCTCGCAACGACCCGCTCAACGAATTTTAATTTCGCACAACGCGGCGCTTGAATGCGCTTGCTTTGTGTCACTGGGTTCCATTGACAACTCAAGCATTATCAACAACTCCATTATTGAATGCGCCAAATATGTTTTCAAAGCCGACGGCGCCTGCGGCGTTCCAAACTTCATCAACTTTGAAAATAATTTAATCACGTGGGTTCCTGGTCGCATTGAACTCATCAGCAAAGTGGCCGGCGGCATTCCAGTGGAATCGTTTCGCCTTGGAAAAAACCTGTGGTGGAGCGAAGAACTTCCCGCTGGCTTTGAAATTGTTGGCAAGCCATTTGGCGTGGAACTGCAGCCACAACTATTTGATGTCAATCCCAATGTGGAAATGCGTGGATTCGCACCTGTCAATCCCAAGGCCAGGGCGTTTGGTTGGAGTAGTTCCACAATCCAAATGCCGCCTCCTGGCTCAAAAACGCCACTTCAATCTGAAAGCGCCACTCAAAAACCTTCCTAAGCATCCTATTTGGCCGATAGAATCCCTGCAATGGAAATTAACGAATCCATGATGGCTTTGGCTGGGCGCGGCTCCATTTCAAGCAACGCGCCAACCCTTAATGGCCTGGCCGCGGCCCGTGTTCCTGTTGCCGCAGACCCATTTTCCGCCCCGTTGCTCAATGCAGGCCCGGATCGCCTGCAGTTGTACACGCGCGCCGCCGACCGAATTGA
The DNA here is from genome assembly GCA_903914045.1 of uncultured bacterium. Classification (GTDB taxonomy): domain Bacteria; phylum Planctomycetota; class Phycisphaerae; order Phycisphaerales; family SM1A02; genus SYAC01. The sequence goes on from CAIWNO010000214.1 coordinate 6,214, forward strand.
AGTGGCAACCGGACTCGCCCGCGGTCGCCTGCTGAATATTCAGGCTTAACAAAATTGGGCTTGAACAGTTGATCATTGGCACATTCAAGCACGCCATCAATCACACTTTCTCGCCCACTTTTTCGCCCACTTTCTCGCCCACTTTCAAGTCCATTTCCTCCGCTTTCAAATTCCACCAAATTGAAATAAGTGGTGGCGATTTCGCCGCGCAACGGCTATCTTCCTAGCCCCGCCATTGGAAATGTTTCCCGTGGCGCCGCACTTCAAACAACGGATTCCACATGGCCTCCACCGGCAAAATCATTCAAGTCATCGGCAGCACCTTCGACGCGCAATTTCCTGAAGATCAAATTCCAGAAATTTACAACGCGGTGCACGTTGACTTTCAACTGCGCGGCGAGAAGTCGCTGCTTGTGGGCGAAGTTGCCAAAC
>CAIWNO010000215.1 GCA_903914045.1 uncultured bacterium
CAATCAAACAACATGGTGGGGCGGCAACCTCACTGGCGCCGCGGCGTTTCCAGTTGTTCTTTCCGTGAACAACAAGTTGGTGTATTCACCACATGACTATCCAAGTAGCGTGTTCGCGCAGACTTGGTTCTCTGACCCGACATATCCAAACAATATGGATGATGTTTGGAATTCACGCTGGGGCTACATCTACAAAAACAATATCGCGCCAATTCTAATTGGCGAGTTTGGAAGCAGGTTGGCCACGACCAGCGATCAACTGTGGTTGGACAAGTTGACCGACTACATGAATGGTGACCTTGATTTGAATGGCACCAATGATTTGGCCGCGGGCAAACTTGGAATGAGTTGGACCTACTGGTGCATGAATCCCAACAGTGGCGACACTGGCGGAATTCTTAACGACGACTGGACAACGGTCAGCACCGCCAGAATGGCTTATTTACAAGCTAGTTTGGCGCCATCGCTGGGCGCCGGAAGTGTCGGAGCCGCGCCGCAATACTTGAACTTTCCCGTGACATTGTCCGCGGCAGCCACGGGCGCGGTCACGGTTGCGTACGCCACGGCCAACGGAACTGCGATCGCCGGAACAAATTACACCACGGCTTCTGGCACGCTTAGTTTCGCCGCGGGTGAAAAAGTGAAAGCCATTACCGTGGCAATTCCAAATCAAGCGGCAACCACCGCGAAGCAATTCACGGTGCAACTATCAAGCGTTGTTGGCGCAACACTTGCCGATGCCACTGCGACTGGAACCTTGTTGTCAACAGCGCTGCCAAGCGCGCCGGTGATCACGAGCGCAAGCACCGCTTCAGCAAGTGTTGGTATTGCGTTTGAATATCAAATCACCGCAAGTGGAACCGTCTCTTCGTACAGCGCCATTGGTTTGCCAAGTGGTCTTTCTGTGAACACTGCAAGTGGTTTAATTTCAGGAACGCCAACCATCGCCGCGGTCAGCGCAATTACTATTCGCGCCACCAACACTGGCGGCACTAGCTCCGCGTCGCTTGCACTCACCGTCACTCAGCCCGCGCAATGTGTGGGTGACTTAAACGGCGACAACACCGTGGACAGCGCGGATGTTGGAGCCGTCCTTTTGTATATCGGTGAAAATTCTCCGTATGACTTTGATGGCAACGGAACTACGGACAGCGCCGATATGGCTGTGGTTCTTCTTGCGTGGGGTCCATGCGATGCAGGTGGATCTGGCGCCGGCGGCACTGGAACCGGTGGGGGCACTGGCACTGGTGGCGGTACAGGTGGTGCTGTTGCTCCTGTTGTGAATAGTTCAGCCAGTGCCGCGGGAACTGTTGGTTCCGCGTTCAGCTATCAAATTACCGCAAGTGGTACGCCAACTTCTTTTGGCGCCACAAGTTTGCCCGCTGGACTTTCCGTGAACGCAACAAGTGGTTTGATTTCTGGAACACCAACTCTTGCGGCAACAACAAATGTGATGTTGTCTGCAACCAACTCAGTCGGCACCGCGACTCAATCGCTTGCGCTCACCATTTCACCTGCGAGTGTGCCTGGAACTTTCAACTACACCGAAGTGCTGCAGAAGTCGTTGTACTTCTATGACGCGCAGCGTTCTGGAAATGTGGCCAGCGATTTCCGTGTTCCATGGCGCGGCGACTCCGCCCTTGCCGATGGAAGCGATGTTGGTATTGATTTGACCGGCGGCTATTACGACGCGGGCGACCATGTGAAATTTGGTCTTCCAATGGCAAGTTCACTTTCTTTGCTGGCCTGGGGCGGCATTGAATATGGCGCCGC
>CAIWNO010000216.1 GCA_903914045.1 uncultured bacterium
ATCATCTATGTGACGCCGTTTAAGGCGGTTGAACTTATGAACGATCCCGGCAGCATGCTGAAACGCGCGCCTGTCAGCGTGTGGGTTGATCCGCGCAGTCCAGAAAAATATGCCGAGGGTCATATTCCAGGCGCGATTAATTTGCCTTTTCCGCGCATGACGGCGGAGGCGGGTCTTGTGCTTGGCAGGTACGACCAGTTTGTTGTGTACGACACTTCATACGACGACACCATTGCCAAGGCGGCAAGCAAACGCTTGATCGAGTTGGATTTCAGCGATGTCTACACGCTTGAAGGCGGCTTGAAAGCGTGGACGCGTGATGGCAACCCGCTTGAGACTGGATTTCCAGCGCCGCCAAGCGCGCCTGAAAAAGCGCCAGCACCGCAATAACTACGCAGTGGCGCGCGAAATAGATTGCAATTTTATTTTCACAACGAATTGAGTTCATGAGCGCCCGATTTGCAATTCCAGTTTCACAAAAACAAATTGATACATGCAATGCATTGCAATTCAGTTCCACAAAAACAAATTGATGCATGCAATGCTTTGCAGTTGCACGACACAATGAATTGCCCTGTGGGATTTATTCCAGCGCAGCGGCGCCGGAAATAATTTCCGTGAGCTCGGTGGTAATGCGTCCCTGACGAGCGCGGTTGTAACTGCGATGCAGCGACTTTGCGATTCCAGAGGCGTTGTCCGTGGCGGCCTTCATGGCGATCATGCGCATGACATTTTCACTGACAATGGCGTCAATGACGGCTTGAAATAAACTTATTTTCACGGCGCGCGGCAGTAATTCATTCAACAATTCACCGGCATTTGGACTGAAGTCGTACAGGGCCTCGCTGCTCTTGGCGTCGCCCTTGCTTTCACTTTTGGCGGCGGCGGTTGGCACGCGCATGGGCAGCAATTGCATGGTCTCTGGAACTTGCTTGCTGTTGCTGACAAACTTCATGTAGACCACACGGCACGCGTCGTATTGACCCGCGAGATACTCGCTCATCAAACGCTCAGCCAGTGGCTCCACCATTTCAAAGGTTGGTCGATCACCAAATTGGTGCTTCTGCGCGACAGGAATTTTTTGAAACTTAAAAAACGCCGTGGCTTTTTTGCCGATGGTTTCAACAACGCTTTGCGCGTTGCGACTTTTGACGCCCTTTAAAGCGATCAGCGAAGTGCGCAGGACGTGTCCGTTGTAGGCGCCGCACAATCCACGGTCGCTTGCGATGACAAGAATTAATTCTTTGCCGGCTGGCTTAGCGGGCGCAAGACACAGCGGATGACTTTCATCACCAGCGCGCGCTGCCACTTCGGCCACCAACTCGCGAATGCGTTCCATATATGGACGACTGGCTTTCGCGCGCGCAAGACTTGCGGTGAACTTCGCCGTGGCGATCATCTGCATCGTTTTGGTGATGCGTTGAATCGTTCGGACAGCGATCATTCGTTTTTTAATTTCGCGGATCTGCGCCATGGGGCAAGAAGTTTAGCGAATTTTTGGCGGCGGGCGCGCGCGGATTTGTGGCTAGGAAAGCCGCATGCCGTCAAAGCCCAGGCGCATGCCGGCGGGCAGCGTGGGGTCGAATTCGCCGTGCAGAAGATCGTGGGTCATATGCACAAAAATCGTTTGTTTTGCCGCTATTTTTTGAGCCGTGGCAATGGCCTGATCGCAGGTGAAATGCGTCGGATGGGAGCGCGGGCGCAACATGTCCAGAATGAGCGTGCTGACGCCTTGCAGAAACGGCCAACTCTCGTGCGGAATGTGATTCACGTCCGTGCAATACGCAATTGGAAACAGCGGATCGGCGCGCGGGGAATCAAATCGCCAACCCAAAATTGGAAGTCGGCCGTGCATCAACGTGAACGCCGTGGCGGAAATTCCGTGCAAGTTCAGTTGCGTGCCGTGCGCCACGCGCTCTTGCGTGAGCGACGCCACAAAGGAATCGTTTTTATTTTCCTGGCGATAAAAAATATGTCGATAGACGCGCTCGAGTTGCTCCCACGTTTCATTGTCGGCGTACACCGGAATGGACTGGCGCATCATGGCGTTGTAGCGGCGCACTTCGTCTAGGCCAAAGACATGATCGACATGTCCGTGCGTGATCAGAATGGCGTCGCAGCGGTCAATGCCGGCGCGCAAACTTTGCTCACGATGGTCAGGTGGAACATCGATCAAGATCACGCGCGGTTGGCCGGTGTCGTCTGTAAATTGCAACATGGCGCCTGTGCGCAAGCGCTTGTCACGCGGGTCGGTGCTTTGGCACGTGGCGCAGTGACAACCAATCACGGGCACGCCGGAACTTGTGCCTGTTCCAAGTAGTGTGAGCGCAGCGTTGAGAGCACTCACCAGAATTCACGCCCCGAGATGTGTGGTGAACGCACAGTCATATGCACCGCGGTGAATTTTTTTGTAAAAACAACATCATGTGGCATGACGAAAGTTGTTTGTGAAAACAAAATCATGTTGCATGCTCAAAGTTTTTTGTGAAAACAAAATGATGTGGAAGCGCAGAAAATTTTTGTGAAAACAACATCATGCGCAAGCGTGCTCCGATGTGTGTGGCGAAAGTTTTTCGCGCAAATGCGCAACCACGGCCGCGGGATTGCTTGCGCCACACACCGCGCCGCTGACGGCCACGCCGCGGCAACCCACGGCGGTCAATTGTTCAATGTTTTGCGCAGAAATTCCACCGATCGCAAGGTGCGGCACGTGCGGATAATGACGAATGAACTCCGCCACAAGCGCCACGCCGCACGGTGAGCGATCGGGTTTCAATTGCGTGGCAAAGATGGCGCCAACGCCGCACACATCGGCGCCTTCCGTCACAGCGGCTAACGCTTCGGCGGCGTTGTGCGTGCTGGCGCCAATAAGCAAATTCGTGCCGGCAAGTTTGCGCGCGGCGCGAATGGAAAAATCTCCAGTGCCCAAGTGAACGCCGTCGGCGCCACTAGCCAGCGCAATGTCCACGCGGTCATTCACAATCACTCGCGCTTTAGCGGGGCGCGCCACTTCCATAATTTTTTCAACGCGCGCGATCAAGTCGCGGTCGGACATATTTTTCTCGCGAACTTGAATCATGTCCGCGCCGCCATCAAGCGCGCCGCGCAGCACATCCATCCAAGGAAGTTTGCACAGCGACTCGGTCAGCAACACGCACACGCGTGGTTGAAAGCGCGCGGACGAACCAAACGCAAGAATGGCGTCGCGTTCCAAGTCGTACATTTCGTAGCGCATGGCGGCTATCTGTTGGGCGAACGCGCCGTCAAGAATTTTTCCAACTTCCTCCAGCGTTCGCAGCGCCTCAATTACGCGCTTGCCAGCGGCCACCGCAACGGCGCGCACATCACCACGCTGCAATTCTTGCGGCGTGTGCGCATGTTGGCCCGCGTCGCCCGCCGCGTCGCGGTGCGCCTCTAACAATCCCGCGGGAAAAATTTCAAATGCGGCGCGCAACTGATGGCGCAACCCCTTGGCGCGGCGCAATAAATCCGCATGATCAAGCGCAAATCGAAGCACATCTTCCAGCGTTCGCAAACCTTCACGAGCGCGATTGCCCGCGGCGTCAATGATTCGATGTTCACTTCGCATGGAGTAAGAGTACGCAATCCGCGCAGCAATTTCATGGTGAAGTTCATGTCCAAGGCGCTTGCTCTAAACACTGGGCGAACGCAATCTAAAAACAAATATATTTTCACATATGGCGCAATGCGCCGCCGCGCCCTATTGTTGGCAACATGTCCGACGCAGCAAACCGCCGAAGTTTTTTGCACCACTCCCTTGTTGGGCTTGGCGCGTTCACGGCGCTCTCGTCGCAGTCACTTACGCAAACTCTTTTCGCGGCCAACAGCAACGCCTCGTCAACCACTCACCCACCAACTCAGAAGGAGCAACACATGCCATTCACACTTCCAAGTCTTCCGTATCCAGAGGCCGCGCTCGAGCCATCGATTGATTCACAGACCATGATCATTCACCGTACCAAGCATCATCAGGCGTACGTGGACAATTTAAACAAGGCGCTTGAAGGCCACGCCGATCTACAAAATAAGACGATCGAGGAATTGTGCGCGTCACTGCCATCGTTGCCAGAAGCAATTCGTGGCGCGGTGCGCAACAACGGCGGCGGACATTTCAACCACAGCATGTTCTGGCAAATCATGGCGCCAGCAGGCAGCGGCGGCGCGCCAAGCGCTGAGTTGAGCGCGGCTATTACAAAAACTTTCGGAACCATGGAAGATTTTAAAGCCAAACTTTCCGACGGCGGCATGAAGCGTTTCGGCAGTGGTTGGTCGTGGCTGATTGTGAAACCAGGCGGCGCGCTTGAAGTGGTGAGCACCGCGAATCAGGACAATCCGCTGATGAAGGGCACCATTGACACGCTGGGTACGCCCATTCTTGGCGTGGATGTGTGGGAGCACGCGTACTACTTGAAATACCAAAATCGCCGCGCCGATTACTTGAAGAGTTGGTGGGACGTGGTGAATTGGAATGAAGTGAACAAGCGTTTCGCCGCGGCAAAGTGAGTTCATTTTATAATTGCACACGCGCGGATTGAAATTATTTTCACTCCGCGCGTTTTTATTTTTGCGCGCTGCGTTTGCGCTCACCGCTTCTTGGTGAGTCAAACGTTGCACAAGACAAGTCGCTTTATAAATAGCGAACTGAATAACACTCGGAAATCGGCGCACGTCTATTTTGAAATCACTTCACAAGTGGCGCGCGCGGCGCAAGCCCATCCACCATGGCTTCAAAATCTTTTCGAGCGGCTTCCACGGTGCTCTCTGGACCGACCATGCGAATGTAAATAGTTTCTTGCGGCAACTCGATGGCGGCGGCAAGTTGCTCGGAATTATTTTGCGCCTCGCCCATGCCCATGCCCTTCCACGCGCCCTTCAAGTCAACGCGGGTCACGGATGCTCCAGCCACCACGCGCTGTGAACGAGTTGGTTGCGCTGGACTGCCGTCAACATTTTGAAATTGATTTTTCCAGCGGCCAATGTTGGCGTCCACGCTGCCGCCATCGCCCAACTTGAACACGCTCACAATCAGGTCCGCGCATGGAGCAACTTTTCCTGGACCCGGGTTGCACACTTGATATTGCAAAGTTCGAAACTGCATTGACGGCTTGACCCATGTCCACGCCGCGGACTTGGGCAGCGTGATTGACGGCAATTCAATCAACGACGAATTTGAAGTGGCGCTACTTGTCAACGGATCCACGGAGGGGACGGCCGCGGGCATTGTTGAAGCAATCGCATTGGAATTGGCGGATGACGTGACATTTGAGTTCGTTGATGAAATTGCAGTGGAGTTGGCGGTTGACGCGACATTTGAGTTCGCGGATGAAATTGCGTTGGTCGCCGGGGAAATGGTCTCGGACTTAGTTACAGCAATCACATTCGAGTTGGCTGATGGAATTGCGTTGGTCGCCACGGCGGTTGGCGCGGAAACCGCGCCCGCGTTCGACGTGGTTTGCACAGGAAACGCCGCTGGAAGCTTCGGTTTGGGCGCATCGTCGGCGCAGGAAATGACCGCGCTAAAAAACAATCCCGCCAAGAGTCCATTGCACACGATTGAAAGTTGATTGCGCATATCTACGATACTAGCGATGCCACGCACACGGATCACCGCGAAAATAATTTGGACAGGTGACGCGACGCGGCCCTTTGCAAAGTCAATCACCATGGATGGCGGAAAGATTGTGGGCGTTGATGACGCAAGCGCGGTCGACCAAGAAATGGATGGCGGCGAATTTGTCTGCCCCGCGTTCATTGACTCGCATGTGCATTTACTGCTTGGCGGCCGCGCGCTTTCACACGCGCATTTGGCTGGCGTTTCATCGCGTGAAGAATTCGAAAATGTGATTCGCGCCAAGCATGAGTCGCTGCCTAACGATGTTTGGCTTGAGGCAAGTGGCTGGGACCAAGGCAATTGGCAGGAACATTCGCAGCGACATGTACTTTTAAATGCGCAGATGAATGCGTCAGTCAATGCGCACATGAATGCGCAAACTCAAACACAAAGCAAATCGCCAACACAAATTCACCCGCAGAAAAATTCCAGCCACGGCATGCCCGATCACACTTGGCTAGCATGTTGCGGCAACCGCCCCGCCATCGCCTGGCGCATGGATCAACATGTGTGCGTGGTCAATCGCGCCGCACTGAACATCATTGCGCAGCGCCACGATCTTTCGCGCGATCCTGTTGGCGGAACAATTGCGCGCGACTCAGCGGGCAATCCAACTGGATTGCTGCTGGAACAGGCCGCGTGGAAACTGGCGGTTCCTTGCGTTCCAGAGCCAAATTCAGCCGCTTTGCGTCAAGCCGCGCACGCCGCCGCGCGCCACTTGCACGCGCATGGAATTGCCACCGTGGGCAGCATGGAATATTCGCGCGACATTATTGCAACGCTGTCGCCGCTGCGCCATGAATTAAATCTACGTATTCGCGCAACCATTCTTGACCGCGAGTGGCCCGTGGATTGGAGTCTGGGTCAATGCGTCGCCGCCGACGACGCGCTGCGCATTATTGGTTTTAAAAGTTTCATCGATGGCACGCTTGGCTCGCGCACGGCACGCATGCTTGAGCCATATTGCGACGCGCCAGAGCAACAAGGAATGTTTGTCGAACTTGCGGAGTCAGGAAAACTTTCTGACTGGTTGCGCGCGGGACTTTCGCGTGGCTGGAGCATGTCTATGCACGCCATTGGTGACGCGGCCTTGCGCGCCGCGCTTGATGCCGCCGACGCCGCGGAATCACTGAGCGCTACGAATGTCCGTACGAATGAAATGTATGTCGATGCTCCATCGCGCAGCGCGGGAAAAATTTCCGCCGCCAACTCAACCCACATCAACCGCGCGCGCGAATCGCTGCGCATTGAACACGGCCAAACCGCTCATGCCCACGACATTGCCCGCTGCAAAGATCGCTGGCTGAGCATGCAACCCCTGCACAAATATTTCGACGCGGCCCCCGCCCTTACGCGCCTTGGCGCCGCGCGCATGGATCGCTTCTTTTCTTTCAAACAATTCCACGAAGCCGGCGCGCGACTTGCCTTTGGCAGCGACTGGCCCATTGTTGAACCTGACTGTTTGCAAGCCATGCAAACCGCCATCACTGGCGCAAGCGCCGACGGCGCTATCACCCGATCCGAAGCCTCAATTACAGCCGAAATTGCGCTAAAAGCATTCACTTGCACCGCCGCGCAATGCCTGCGCGCCAGCGACACATGCGGCACACTGAAAGTTGGATACGCCGCCGATATTGTGTCGCTTGACCGCGATCCACTCACTATGGATTGGTCCAAGCACAAGCCAAACATTCGCTTCACATGCGTGGGTGGACTCGCCACTTCCGCCGCGCGTTGACCAGCAGTTTCAATTGACGCGGCCAACGCTTTTTCAACACATTCCACAAGCAAGCGATGCTGCGCGGGCAAAATCTCGTAGGCGATACCCGCAAAAATAAAATTCAACTCGCCAACAAAATTTCGCAACATCTTCTACTCTTGCGCCATGCAAAGCGGTTGGTGGGTCCATGATCTTTACCAAAATAACCCGGTGCTTCTGGCCAGCTGGGTGTTCTGGGTGTTGCTCAGCATTATGTTGCATGAACTTGCACACGGCTGGGCCGCCATTTGGCAAGGCGACAACACGCCGCGCGACTTGGACCGCATGAATCTCAATCCACTGACGCACATGGGTCCAACCTCGTTGATCTTCTTCGCGCTGATCGGTTTCGCCTGGGGCATGATGCCAGTTGATCCAAGCCGCTTTCGATGGGGCCGCCGCGGCGAAGCTGCTGTTGCGTTTGCCGGACCGCTGATGAACATTGTGCTTGCGTTGATCTCTTTAACTGCGCTTGGAATTTGGCTGGCGCGCGGACCCGTGAACACAAAGATCTACGAAAATCTACAAATCTTTTTATACGCAGGTGGCTGGCTGAATTTTTTCCTAGCCGCGTTCAATTTGCTACCCGTGCCACCGCTTGATGGCTCGCGCATTTTGGCGGGCTTGAATCGCTCCGCGCGCGACGTTATTGAAAGCCCGCAAGTGATGCAGTATGGTTGGCTCGCCATCTTCGCGCTCAGCATGCTGGGTTTCTTCGGGCCCATCGAGCGCTTCTCCCGCTTGATTTCCATGGAGTACGCCCTGCGCATTGCCACTATTTTCGGCGGCTAACGGCTGATTTTTTAACATTTCATGCGCCGCCGCAAAAAAATTTCACCAAGCCGTTGGCGTGAAATGAAACTTTGGTTACACTCATCGATTCGCACCTGCCCACCGTTATGACGGCACGGCGAGCTGAAAAGCCCGCCCCACCGACATACGGAACTGACAAGTTGATCGCTGATCAACTGGTTCCGAGGAGGCG